>DATEMG010000382.1:0-7637 GCA_035275805.1 Blastocatellia bacterium | reverse complement strand
ACCGTTGCCCGTCCGGAAGAGGTCTTCTCCGTGGTCCGGGTCGAAGAAGATTTTCCGCGAATGCGTCCCGAGGACCTGAAAGCTGAAGGTCGTCTTCTGGTCGAGCCGGAAGCGCCCGTCCAAGCCGCCTAACTGGTTGTGCTTCTCGATGAAGTTGTAGCTCGTGGCGATCAACCCCAGACTCCCTTCCTTGCCGACGTCGCGCTTGAGGCGCAGGACGCCTACGTAGGCGTTCTTGTCCAGAAACCGCTCGATGTCAGGGCGCGTCTCAGGGTCGTTGCGCTCGTCCTCGCTGAAATTGCCAGGCGCGTTGTCCGAAGCCAGCAGCAGCCCGAAACTGTTGCGCCCACGACGCCCGGTCAGCTTGAGCGCGTAATCCGGATCGACTATCGAGCGCGTATGGACGGCCTGCAGCGGCGTTTGAAAAAGATCGATCCCCTCGAAAAAGAATGGCCGCTTCTCTTCGAAGAAGATCGGGAAGCGCTGATTGGCCGTGACCACAGTTTGATCGGCTTCGACCTGCGCGAAATCGGGATTGATCGCGGCGTCGAGCGTGACAGTCGGCGTCAGGCTGAACTTCGTCGTCAGTCCCGGATCGAGTTGGATGGGTTGATTGACCAGCCGTCCCGGGTCGAGGCTCCTCGCCCCGACAGGAAACGCGCGCACGCGCCTTCCGGTCTCCGAGACCGCCAGGCTCGGAATCAGTTCGAGCGTGCGCTCGGTCGAGATGTCTTCGAGGCCGGTCAGTTGCCCGGCTTGATTGAGCGTGCCGGATTTGTCGCGCGAAACCGGCATCCATGAATCCAGTTCGCCGTTGAAATGTTTGATCCGGCGAAAGAAATGGGCGTTCCACAACTTGCCCTTGCCCGCTTCGTAACGTAGCGATTTGAACGGGATGGCGATCTCGACCGAGTAGCCTTCATCGGTCACCACACCCTTCGACTCCATGACGATGTCTACGCTGTAATCCTCGCCGTTGCCTTCGGTGAAGACGCCGTCGGCCTGCACACCGAGCGGATTGAAGAAGACCGCGTAGGCCCGCCGACGGTCGTTGAAGGTGTCCAGATAGAAGCCGAAGTAGTCGTCGTCAAAAATCTGATCGCGTTTGGCCACAGTCGCGCGCACTTTTCCCGGATCGTCCGCCGCGCGAAAGCCGATGTATAAATGCTTCGAGTCATAGCCGAGCAGGACCTGGGCCGGCTTGGAAGGGGCGATGTTATCGCCGGGCTGGATTTGGTGGAAATCTTTGAGTATTGTGGCCCGCCCCCAGACGTCGTCGTCGAGCCGCCCGTCAATCTTTGGCGCCGAATCGAAGCGCGCGATGCGAACGGGCGCCCCCTTCTCGGGCGACGGCGCGGCCTCGCGGTTCCCGGCGGAAGGTTTCGCGTCACTTTTTAAAGACGTGGGCAAAGGCTGATCCTGAGCCGCGACGAGTGGGCCAAAGGTTAAAAACAGGCAAAGCAGTATAACTCGCATATTAACCGGTCTTCTGAATCCGTAATACGAACTGGCCGGTATGTGATACGAACAGAGGAATGGTTTCGAACTTTTTTTATCAGCGCATCAATTCCGGCTAAATTCGTTGAACGGCGCCGGCGATTTGTTTAAGCGACCTTTACCGGCGGATCATTCAATGGACAATACGCAAGGCGGATTTAAGAAGGGTGCGCAAATAGGACTTATAGGACTTATAGGGGCTATAGGGCCTATAGTCCCTATAAGCCTTATTCTTTCCGAAGAGGAAACACAATTATGGAAAAAGCCGAGAGGATGGAAGAGATTCTCGCGCTGGCGCGCGCGAAGGCGGCGCCCGAGAAGCGCGACGCCGTTGAGCGATTCGTGAACGCGTATTTCCAGCAGGTGGCCCCGGAAGATTTGACGGAACGCCGCGCGGACGACCTTTACGGCGTCGCGCTCTCGCACTGGAACTTCGCGCGCAAGCGCGAGCCAGGCAAGCCGAAGCTGCGCGTCTTCAACCCTACGATCGAAGAGCACGGCTGGCAATCGACGCACACGGTGATCGAGATAGTCAATGACGACATGCCCTTCCTGGTCGATTCGGTGACGATGGAAGTGAATCGACAAGGGCTGACGCTTCACCTGATCATCCATCCGATAATGCTGGCGCGCAGGCGCGCCGACGGGGAGGTCGAGGAGATACCCGCGGCGGCAGGCGATGGAGTCGGCCCGGAATCGCTTATGCACGTCGAGGTCGATCGGATCGTCTCGCCGGACAAGCTCGCCGCGCTCAGCGCCGGCCTGACGCGGGCCCTCGGGGACGTGCGCCGGGCCGTGACTGATTGGAAGAAGATGGTGGCGAAGCTCGATGAGGCGCTCAGTGAGATCGAGGCCACCCGCCCCCCACTGGCCCCCGACGAAGTGCTCGAAGGCAAGGCGCTTCTGCGATGGCTCGCCAGCAATCATTTCACCTTCCTCGGTTACCGTTGCTACGACTTGACCGGCGTCGAAGGCGAAGAGGGGTTGCGCGTCGTGCCTAACTCCGGGTTGGGAATCTTGCGAGAGGCCGAAGGGAAAGCGGCGGGCGTTACGGCCCTGCCGTCGAACGTGCGCGCCTTCGCCCGTCTGCCCAGACTTCTTTACATCACCAAGGCCAATTCGCGCTCGACCGTGCACCGGCCCGGCTACCTCGATTACATCGGCGTCAAACGCTTCAACGAGCAAGGCGAGGTCTGCGGCGAGCATCGTTTTCTCGGGCTGTTCACTTCGACCGCCTACAGCGCCAAACCGTCGGAGATTCCGCTGCTGCGCAGAAAGACGGCGAACGTCATATCGCGCACCGGCATCCCGCCCGGCGGCCACACAGGCAAGACGCTGCTCGATATCCTCGAGACCTACCCGCGCGACGAGTTGTTCCAGATCGGCGAGACCGAACTGCTGCAAATAGTGACTGGAGTCCTTCATCTGGGCGCTCGGCAGCGACTCCGCCTCTTCGTACGGCGCGACCCATTCGACCGTTTCGTTTCCTGCCTGATCTACTCCCCGCGCGAAAATTACACGACCGAGTTGAGACAGCGGTGGCGGAAACTTCTCGAAGAGGCGTTCAACGGCGTCAGCTCCGATTTCAACGTCTTCTTCTCGGAATCTCCGCTCGTCCGTATCCTGATCACTGTGCGCGCCTCATCCGACAACATCCCCGAATACGACGTGGGCGACATCGAGCGGCGCCTGATCGAGGCGTCGCGCAGGTGGGAGGACGATCTGAAGCAGGCGCTGGTCGAGGCGCTTGGCGAAGCGCGCGGCAATGAATTTTTCCAACGCTTCGGGGCGGCTTTCCCAGCCGCCTACCGCGAGGACTTCGCGGCTCGCAGCGCCGTGCCCGACTGCGAGCGCGTCGAGCGCGTGCTGGCGGGCGAGCCATTCGCGCTATCGCTCTACCGCCCTCTCGAAGCCGCGCCGCGCACACTCCGCTTCAAGCTCGTTCACAAGGGCAAGCCCGTCATGCTCTCCGACAGCCTGCCGATGCTCGAATGCATGGGGCTGATGGTGCTGGACGAACGCCCCTATCATCTCGAAATCGAAGGCGAGGAGCCGGTCTGGATTCACGATTTCGGATTGATGAGCGAGAGCATGGACATCGACATGGAGATTGACGAGTTGCAGGCGATCTTCGAAGACGCATTCGGACGCCTCTTCCGCCGCGAAATCGAAAAGGACGATTTCAACCGCCTGGTGATCGCCGCGCGGTTGCCTGCGGAAGAGATCGTCATCCTCCGCGCTTATTCGAAATATATGCGGCAGATCGGGTTCCCGCTCCCGCTCAGATTCATCGAGGCCACGCTCGCCAACAACGCCGGCGTCGCGCGCCAACTGATCGAACTCTTCAAGCTGCGCTTCGACCCCGCGCCGCGCGACGGCGATGATGTCGAGGCCGAGATGATCAAGGAGATCAAAGCCTCGCTCGACCGCGTGCAGAATCTGAACGAGGACCGCGTGCTGCGGCAAATCCTGGCGCTCATCCGCGCCACGACGAGGACCAACTTCTGGCGCGCGGACGGCGAGGGACGGCGGCGACTTTTCCTCTCTTTCAAATTCGACCCGTCGAAGATTCCCGCGCTGCCTGAACCCAGGCCGATGTTCGAAATCTTCATCTACTCGCCGCGCTTCGAGGGCGTACATTTGCGCGGGGGCAAGGTGGCGCGCGGAGGATTGCGATGGTCGGACCGCCCCGAAGATTTCCGCACCGAGATACTGGGACTGGTCAAGGCGCAGATGGTCAAGAACACCATCATCGTGCCCGTCGGGTCGAAGGGCGGCTTCGTGCTCAAGCGCGCGCCCTCGCCCGCCGACCGCGAGGCCTACATGAAAGAGGGCGTGGAATGTTATCAGGACTATCTGCGCGGACTGCTCGACCTGACGGACAACCGCGTACAGGGCCGGATCGAGCCGCCGCCGCAGGTCCGGCGCCATGACGAGGACGACCCTTACCTGGTCGTCGCCGCCGACAAGGGCACCGCCACCTTTTCCGATTACGCCAACGCGATCAGCAAGGAATACGGCTTCTGGCTGGGCGACGCCTTCGCCTCGGGCGGCTCCGCGGGCTACGACCACAAGGCGATGGGCATCACGGCGCGCGGCGCGTGGGAGTCGGTCAAACGGCGTTTCCGCGAGATGGGCGTCAACACGCAGACTATCGATTTCACAGTGGCCGGGGTCGGCGACATGTCGGGCGACGTCTTCGGCAACGGGATGCTGCTCTCGCGCCACATCAAACTGGTCGCCGCGTTCGATCATCGCCACATCTTCATCGACCCCGATCCCGACGTCGAAACGAGCTTCAAAGAACGCGAGCGCATCTTCAACCTCCCGCGCTCGTCGTGGGCCGATTACGATTCCAGTCTGATTTCGGCGGGCGGCGGCGTCTATCCGCGCACGGCCAAATCCATCCCGCTATCGCCGGAGGCGCGGCGGGCGCTCGGCGTGGAGGCCGACGAGATGGCGCCAAACGAACTGATCAGCGCGATTCTCAAGGCCCCTGTTGATTTGCTTTACAACGGCGGCATCGGAACCTACGTCAAGTCCAGCAAGGAGAGGAACGCCGAGGTCGGAGACCGCGCCAACGACGCCGTGCGCGTCAATGGCGCGGATCTGCGCTGCAAGGTCATCGCCGAGGGCGGCAACCTCGGCTTCACGCAACTGGGCCGAGTCGAATACGCGCTCGCAGGCGGCCGCATCAACACCGACGCGATCGACAACTCCGCCGGCGTGAGCACCTCCGACCACGAGGTCAACATCAAGATTCTGCTCGGAATAGTGATGGCCGACGGCGAGATGACCGAGAAGCAGCGCAATACGCTGCTCGCGCAGATGACCGATGAAGTGGCCAAGCTCGTGCTGCGCGACAATTACACTCAAACGCAGTGGCTGTCGGTCTCGGGACACTTGGCCTCCCTGCTGCTCGACCCGCAGCAGCGGTTCATTCGCTTCCTCGAAAAGAAAGGGCGGCTCAACCGCCAGCTGGAATTCCTCCCCTCGGACGAAGAGATCGGGGAACGGCGCGCGAAGCAGACTGGATTGACTACCCCGGAGAACGCGGTCTTGCTCGCTTACAGCAAGATCTGGCTCTTCGACGAGTTGCTCGCCTCCTCGCTCCCCGACGACCCGTGGGTGGAGTCGGCGCTAGTCAGGTACTTCCCGCAGGCGCTGCGCGAGCGTTATTCCGGCTACATGCCTCGCCACCCGCTGAAGCGCGAGATCATCGCCACTCACGTCACTAACAGCATGCTCAACCGGGTGGGCGGCACATTCGTGCATTACATCATGGAAATCACCGGCTTCAGCCCGGCTGAGATCGTGCGCGCCTATCTGCTCGCGCGCGAGGTCTTCGTCCTGGCGCCGCTCTGGAAAGAGATCGAGGCGCTCGACAACAAGGTCGGAGACAGAGTACAGGCCGAGATGGTGATCGAGGCCGACCGTTTGATCGTGCGCGCGACCGCGTGGTTCCTCCGCTCGCGGCGGCTCACTGAAGACATGGCGGTGGTCATCTCCCACTTCAGCCGGGGAGTGGAAGCGCTCGCGCAGCAATTGCCCGGCGCGCTCGACGACGCGGACCGCGAGCGGGCGCAATCGCTCGCCGCGAGGTTAAGGGAGAGCGGCGCGCCCGAATCCACGGCGCTTCGGGTGGCGAGCCTCGACGCGCTGTTCGCGGCGCTCGACATCGTCGAAGTGGCGGCGATGAGCGAGCAAAAGGTCGAACTCGTTGCCGGAGTCTATTTCGACCTCGCCACCCAACTCGGGTTGCCGGAGTTGCGCGAGCAAATCAACGCTTTGCCCGCCGACAAGCACTGGCAGGCGATGGCCCGCAACGCCATGCTCGACGACCTCGCGGGATTACAAAGCGCCATCACCGGCGAAGCGATCAACGGCTTTGGCGATGGCGCCTCGCCCGAGGCCCTGGTCGGCGCGTGGCGGTCACGCAACCAGCGCGCTATCGAACGCACGCAACTACTCCTGGCCGAACTCAAGAACGCGCCCTCGATGGACGTTTCAATGATCTCGGTCGCGCTGCGCGAACTGCGCCACCTCGCGTGACGGCAAAGAAACGTTCGACTGTTTCAACGCCGGGGGCGCAGTGGATATCATTCGATGTTTTGGCGCCGGAGGCGCGGCGGATATCAGCTGTGGTTTCTCCCCGTCCCATCGCCTGGATCATAGGCAGGGGCGGGGAAAAACGAACGCGCTCTTCCATACCGCGGGAGGTAAACCTATTCAATGTCGCGGGCTATATCCCCCTGATTCGCGGCGTAGGAATAGCGCGCCCTTTAAAGGAGGTATTGCATGTTAAAAGGAACATGCCCTAACTGTGAATTAGAGATATTCATATACGAAGAAATAATCGAATGCGAGAGTTGTGGCTTAGTAATGAAAGTATCCAGGTGGGACCCCCTGGAGTTCGAGTTGCTCAACAAGGGGTCCGCCAAGGTAGCGACTCACAATAAAGTGAAGAAGATACAATGGAACTCAGTGCATCGTAATATCGCTATAGTAAAACTGAAAGAGCCGTTTCTCTCGTGGCTGAAAGCAATACAACATCCCGACGCAAATATGACTGTTGAGGACCTGGATCAATACTCCTCGGCTTTACTAATACCTGATTTCGGTTTGTATGAAGACTCAAGAGCGTACATTTACAGCCATTATCAGGCGATTTTTGAGAACGAACTTGAATCCTGGGGCCAAGACGAGGCTGACTTTCCGAAACAACGGGACCTGAAAATGTTTGAAGAGTGGTTTGATATTGAAATCTACACCACAGTCTTAGATACCGTGGATGGAGAAATCGCGAAGGGAGAGGGGAGTGATCTCGATGATGAATGGTGACTGAAAAGCGAAAAAGCGATTGGCCGATAAATATGTGTGGGCGACCCACGTCGCTCACGAGCGGCGGATGTTGCGCCACCTGGCAGCTAGTATCCGATGAGGGAAAGAATCAACAACGATCATTATTGCGGTGTTTTCTCCATCGGCTAATATCCGGCGTCACTCCCGGACGAAGAATTGATCCGCTCATACAAGCCGAAATCATCCTGAAGATTAAGAAAACCGTTCACTCGAGCCGAAATCATCCTGAAGATAATGATGGCGCAAACTTCCTGGGAGCGCAGGCATCCTTGCCTGCT
>DATEMG010000381.1:0-6058 GCA_035275805.1 Blastocatellia bacterium | reverse complement strand
CTTTGCCCAGCGTCTTCTCGAAGATATCGAGAGCGCGCTTGTAGAGCGACTCGGCATCCGCGTACTTCTCCTTCACCTCGTAGATGCGCGCCAGGTTGCTGACGCCGGTGGCGGTGGAAGGATGGTCTTTGCCCAGCGCCTTCTCACGGATGTCGAGAGAGCGCCTGTAGAGCGGCTCGGCCTCCTCGAATTTCCCCTGCAAAGTGTAGAGCGTTGCCAGGTTGTTGAGACTGATGGCGGTGGAGGGATGATCTTTGCCTAGCGTCTTCTCACGAATGTCGAGAGAGCGCTTGTAGAACGGCTCGGCCTCCTCGTACTTCCCCAGGTAGTCGTAGACGAGTCCCACGTTGTTAAGGCTTTGGGCGGTGTCCGGATGATCTTTGCCCAGCGTCTTCTCACGAATGTCGAGAGAGCGCCTGTGGAGCGGTTCGGCCTCCACGTACTTCCCCTGCGCGACGTAGATGACCCCCACGTTGTTAAGGCTTTGGGCGGTGTCCGGATGATCTTTGCCCAGCGCCTTCTCCCGGATGTCGAGAGCTCGATTGTAGAGCGGTTCGGCCTCCGCGTACTTACCCTGAAAGGAATAGATCGCCGCCAGGCTGTTTATGGTTTGGGCGGTGTCCGGATGATCTTTGCCCAGCGCCTTCTCCCGGATGTCCAGCGCGCGCCGGCAGAGCGACATTGCCTTAACGTACTCGCCTCTGCCAGAGTAAACGCCGGCCAGACTATTGATGGCGGCGGCGACATCACGGTGTTCAGTACCCAGGTGTCTTTCGCGAATCTCCAATACACGTTCGGCCAATGGAAGCGCATCGCCATACTTGCCTGCGCGTTGCAGTTTCAGCGCCTCCTCAAACTGCTTGCGCGCGTCATGCAAAGCGCGGTCAGTTTCTGTCGCGACGCGCAACTCCTCGACCCGAATCTCATAGCTTCCGGAGGGCGCTCCATTCTGTTTTGGGCGTACGATCAATTGGAAAGCTCCCGCCGCTTCGGCCACAAGTGATACTTCTTCCTGCCCCTGTAACCTGCTTTCGGAGTCGAACTCCACGATCTGCTTCCCATCCGGCCCTGACACTTGCGCTACTAAATCGATGCCTTGCTGCTCGACGACTACCTTCAGGAACTGATCAGCGCCCAGACTGATCCGATAGGCATGCCGGCCCCCACCGGCTAACTCGTCCTTGATCGACTTACCTGCTTCAAGCGCGCGGACTTCCTTTTCATCGCCGCCCCCACTCGCCTTATCACGCGACTGTTGAGGCGACTGCTGTAATAAGCCGAAAGAACCTCCAGCCCGGCGAGGGGAAACGGCGGACACCAGGCTGAAAGACAGTGAAAGTGTTAAGAGACTGGCCAAGGATTGATACGCGTCAAACCTGCGCCGGAGTTCTAAAGCTCGACGCCGCTTGTTCTGTAACCTCATCTTGTACATCATTTGTAATATCCCCGAGGTAACATTTCATCGCTTGCCCTCCAGATCCGCCCACTCGCCTGATTCCCCCGTCGCGTCTCAATACACGATTGCTCACATCCAGGCAGAACTGGCCAAATTTATATAACTGGTTGATTGGTGGCCGCATAAGCGCAAGAGAGACTCATAACGAGTCGTTAAGGATTCGCCCGGAACTCACACTTCGTTTTTTATGATTCTGTACAGGACATCCAGGTTTGTATTCCCCTAAATGGCTCGGTTTAGCTGCAAGGCGCTGAGGGGGACAAGTTGATTACACAACTCGCTCTAAGTCTCGCTGCTACAGCGTTAGTCCCGGCGATCCGAGTCGTGTCACGATTCTTGAAAAGAAATACTATAGGAATTGCTTGGCCATAGCAACGAAACTTCGCATTTACTTAAAGAATCGCGTGTGGAATGAGCCGTCAGAGTAACAAACTTGTTTGTTCCGGTACGGTACCGCGCCGCGAGACCTTCAACACGCTCAAGAAGATAACTACGGATGGATGAAACAAAATCAGGAATGATCTTTGAAAATAAGGCCCTACCCCTTTGCGCCTTTGCGCCTTTGCGAGAAACAGGCTTGCCCATTCAGACGGCGGTTCTCGCCAAGGCGCAAAGGCGCAAAGGTCGCTAAGTGGCGCCTTCTACTATGGCGGGACTACGAATCGGGCTTGCGCCGCCGCAGGGCGTAAGCGTAAAGCGCCAAGCCGATCAATCCCCACACAATCGCAAGCTCCACGCTCGTCAACTTCTGTCCGACGATTCGGTCCCACAACCCCTGCCCCTGAATCGTTGAAATGTCCTGCCAGACCTGCGACGCGATCAACACGCCCATCGAGGCCAATGAAATCCAGGCCGCCGCGCGCTGGAGCGATGGCGATATGTTCACGGCGATCAATCCGGCGAGCGACGGATTGCGGCGGGGGAGCAGCAGGAATGTCAGGCTGTGCAGGAAGTAGAGAATGACCAGCGCAAAGACCGCCACGTTTAGCGCGAGCGGAACCTGGCGTCCAATGAGTAACGCCGCGGACGCGGCGAGCGTCAACGTCAATCCGAAAACCGGCGTGCCTGTGCGCGGATAAATCGCCCCGACCCAGCCCGGCGCCAGACCGTCGCGCGACAGAATGAACGCCAGTCGCGAAGGCACTAGCATGGTCGAATTCATCGAGGTCGTGATGGCCATGATCGCGCCGAACGTGACGAACCAAGCCGCGCCCACGGGCAGATAGACCGCGGCGACTTCGGCCATGGGCGCGGAACTCTTCGCCAGCCTATCGAGGGGCAACACGCCGAACGCAACGATTGACATCAAGACGAAGATCAGCGCGGCCCCGCTGATGCCTTTTAGAAAGATTACCGGCAATCGTCGTGTGCTGTCCTTCACCTCTCCCGCCGTCTGCGCCAGAGACTCGAAGCCCGCGTAAGAGAAGAAGAGCGGCGCGAGACTTGCCAGAAAACCTCCGGCGCCATGCGTGATGAACGGTTGGTAGTTCTCCACGCGGACAGCAAACAACCCCGGCCCGATCAGCGCTATGAGCGAAACGCCCAGCAGAGCGCACATCGTCACCTGCAACCGTCCGAACCATCGCACGCCGATCAAGTGGATAATGTAGAAGAAAAGAAGGCTCGCGAGCGCGAGCGGCAATCGATTCGACTCCGGGGCGAGCCGACCGCCGGAGGCCGCGATCAAATAATCGGCCAACGAATTCGCCAGGAAAGCCTCGGCGCCGATATAAGAGATGATCTTTAGCCACGCGCCGACGAAGGCCAGGCGCCGCCCGCCTAGAGTCTCCGAGATGTGCGCGTATTCGCCTCCCGGCTCTTGCCCGAGCGGGGTCGAGAGAAAAGCCGCGTACGGGACCGAGGTCGCCAGGATCACCGGAAATAAGACGACGTAGCCGAGAATCACGCTCGGCCCCGTGAGCGCCCCGGCGTCGCTCGTCACCGTGAAGATTCCCGCGCCGATCAGGATGCCGAGCAGCGCGGCGTAAGATTCGAGCGCGCCCAGATCGCGTCTCAAGCGCCCGGCGACGGAGTCGCTCTCCAACTCTGGCTGTACTGATTTATCCATCGGCGCGCTCCATCAGGCGATTAGCGGGCAGGCCCGGGTCAATCACTTTCTCAGCGCTCTCGGCCCCGGCCACCGGCAGCCGCGACGCGTCGATCAGGCCGAGTTGCGCGAGCACCGACGCCTGATCCCAGTAGATATGTTCGTGCGCGAGTTTGTCGCCGCGAAAATTCACGATCACGACGAGCGGGACCCTGACGCGCTTGCCAGTGGGCGCGACGCCCGGCAACATCCAGTCCATCTCGATCGTGTGGGTGAATTCAAAAACCATCTCGTCCACCACGCGATCCGCGCCGACGGTGCGAGAGACGGGCGTCATCGCCGTATCAGGCGGCATCTGTGGGATAAACCGTTTCGAGTAGAACTCGCGCAATTGGTCGCGCCCCACACCGCCCGTCAAGACCGGGACGTGGTTGACGTAAGCGTCCTCGACCATTGTCTCCAAGGTAGCTTCGGTATCACGCGTGGCGAATTCATATTTGACGTGATCGTCCCACAACGCCGACAGATTGACCGGAGATGCGCCGTTCAGGTTGCGCGCGAAGAATTCCAGCGTGCGCAGATCGGCCAACTCCGCGCTCGCAGCGTCGTAATGCGCCCCGCCGGCGCGGGCGAAGGCGTGATCCTGGCCGGCGTAATCGTGAAGCGTGACTAAGGGGTTGTTGTCGAGCGCCGCGTGAATTTGGGCCTGCGCTTCGGGCGGGCAATACTGATCCTTTTGCGCTATGTGCAACATCAGCGGGTTGCGCAGATTGGCCGCGTCGACGAGCGCCCTCTCGACGCCAACGCCATAATACCCGACGCTGCAATCAGGGTTATGGCGGACCGCCAGCAGGTAGGCGAGCTTTCCGCCGAGACAGAAGCCGACCGCGCCGACCTCGCCGTTACAGGCCGAATGCCCGCGCAAGAAGGCCATCGCGCTGGCGGCGTCATCAACGGCCTTGGCCTCGTCCAGTCCCTGATAAAGTTCAAAGGCGCGTTTCCACTCGGCGTCAGTCTGATCGGTCAATTGCACTCCGCGCTCTTGCCGCCAGAACAGGTCGGGGCAGATCACGACGAAGCCGCGTCGCGCGTACCAATCGGCAATCGAACGCATGACCTGATTGATCCCGAAGATTTCCTGTAAAAGCACGACGCCAGGCCCGGACCTGCTCGCCGGCAGCGCCAGGTAGGCGGCGAATTCGCCGCCGTCAAAAGATTTGATGGTTGTCATAACAAAATCCCTTTTCAGACTCGCAGGAAAATTTTCCTGCGATACATCCAGAACAATGCGACCCAGTAAACGATCAACACACACCCGCCAATGAACAGCGGCTCGTAAGCTTCGCCGAAAACTTTGAAGCTGTTCTGACCCAAATGAGTTTTCAGTGTGGTGGAGATAAATCCGGGCAGCAACTCGGCAATGCAGTACGCGGCGATCGAATTCATCCCGATGACGACCAATGGGAACGCCCACCGCTTCATCCCCTTAACGTCAATCAGCGCGTAGAACGCCGCCGTCAACAGGAAACACCAGCCGCCGCTGAACAACGCCCAACTCGGCGTCCAGATGCGCTTCACGACGGGGCAAACGCCCAAGCGCCCGATCAACCAACCGCTGATCAGACCGATCAGGCCTGCGATCACGAACCATTTCACTTTGCTCAGAGGCTCGCGCTTACTGCGGAACACGTTGCCCGCGATCAATCCAAGGATCATTGTGCCGAGCGTCGGGATGAAGCTGAGCGTCGCGTAGCCGCCGCCGTTGAACGCGAACGGTTTTTCGCGCGGGAAGAGATTCAGAAACCACACGTCGAATGCCCAGGCCAGATTGGCGTTCTTGTTCCAATGCGCGGCGAAACCGCTCATCCAGTGGGGCCAATCCTGCGGGACGCCAACCGCCGTCGCGTCGAATCCTGCCGCGGGCGGCGGGTGGAGCGCGAACGCCAGCCAGTAACCCACTAAAATCACGCCGAACGCTATCCACTGAATCCGCATTGACCTCATTCCCAGCAGAAACAGAAACCCGTAGCCGAGGCCGATCTGCGTCAGCGTGTCTTCAAAAGTAAAGTAGGTCTGGGGCCGATTGACCGAGCGCAGGAAGACGCCGAGGCAGATTAGGATAAACGCCCGCGTGAAAGCGTGAATGATCATCCGCTTCTGCGATTGGCCTTTGGCCATACGAGCCGCGAGCGAAAACGGCAACGCCACTCCGACGACAAATGAAAATGACGGCTGGATCAGGTCGTGCAGCGAACAGCCGATCCATTCGACATGTGATTGATGATGCGAGAGGAAACCCCAGAACCAGCTTTCAGGCAGCGCGCGCGACACGCGGCTCAAGCGCAACACCTCAGCCATCATCAAAAGCATCACGAAGCCGCGATAGGCGTCGAGCGAGACTAAACGCTCGCTCAGCGTCGTCGGGCCGAAGCGCGACGACGGACTCTTCATCCCCTCAATTTTTGTTTGAATTTCACTTGCGCCTGCCGTTTCGGCGAGGTCGGTCGCTCGAAGCATGGATCATGCCCCTTTCAGTTTACTCGTTTGAGCGCCCC
>DATEMG010000380.1:0-6534 GCA_035275805.1 Blastocatellia bacterium | reverse complement strand
GATCGCATATTTTGCGCGCGCCGCCCTGGGATCGGCGGCGCTGATCTTCAATTGGTAGGCGCCATCTGTATCGGCTGTCAGCGAGAGATGCTCAGGCTCGGGCGCCGGGTAATTGTTGACTTCCACCGACTGCCGGCCGTCAGGGTTGAGAAGGACCAGGACGGCGTCCACGGCGGGTTGCTCGATGACTATGCGCGCGAACTGGCCGGCGGTAAGCGGCAGCAGGTAAACGTGCTTTTCATCTCCGCCGATCTCTCTTTCGAGCGCCGCCCCTGGGGCAAGGACATCTTGAGGCTGGTGCGACAGCGCGCCTGAAGAATCACCAGGCGAACAAACAATGGAGAAATAAAACAGCGGCGCGAGCAGCGCCACTCGCCGAGGTTTGCCGTGGATCATGGTTGTGCGCCTCTTCAGCGATAATATTTTCGACCTGCGCGAATCTAATGACTCTGGTCATTAGCGCTTACGCGCGTCGGACGGTGAGGCGATGAAGTAATAGTACCCGGCCACTTCACCCTTTCTTTCGTCCGTCGAGCCGCGAAGGATCAATTCGTATTCGCCGGCCTGCAATGCGCGCGTAGGTATCATCAAGGTTACGAATCGTCCCCAATCGGTCTGGCGGGCGGTCAGTCCTTCTTGAACCCATACCTGAGCGCCGCCGGCGGTGCTGAGTTCAACTTGATAGGCGCGATGGCTGACAGAAGGATCGAGCTCGAGTTGTAGCTTCACTATCCGCAAGCCCATCGGGATACTCAGCCTTCGCGGCTCTCCGGAATCGCGTTCGATTCCGCTGGCCAGAGCCAGTTCGACGAAATCGCCCTCAGGGACCGGATGCCCTGACGGTCCCGCCGAAAGCCGCCGCATCTCTTCTCGCAATCGGTCGTTGCGCAAGATCTCGTCGGCGAGCCGTCTCTGTTCATTTTTGAGCTTTGAGCTTAATTCGCCACGCTCGGCGGCGAATCGCTCCTGCAAATTCTTTTCGCTTTGCATCGCCAGGTCGCGTTCGGCGGTGAGTTGCGCGACCCGCTGCGAGAGGCCCTCCTCTCGCAGCAGCCACAGCCCGCCGAGCGCAATCAACAACGCCGCGGCCGCCATCGCGTACCGCAACACTGGCGCAGGCGCGAAGAAGAGGGCGCGCAGCTTTTTCCACAGGCTTTCTCGCGAGCCGGAGATCAACGGCGCCGTCGCGCGCTCTTCGGTCGCCGCGCGGCCTTCAGCCGCCATTTGATCAAGCTGCGCTTGAAGCTTGCGCGAGCGAGCGACCTGCTCCCGGCCTTGCGGCGAGGCGAGCGCGCGGCGCTCGAAACTTCGGCGTTCAGGGGCCTGCATATCGCCCCGCGCGTAGTCGTCAATGATCTCGCACTCCAGCGCGCGCAGTTGTTTGAGGTATTCGGCGTCGCGCAGGAACCTTTCTTCCACCTGGACGCATTGCTCCTCGGTCGCCGCGCCCATCAGGTAGCGGGTCATCAATTGTTCTTCTTTTGCGCTGCGTGTCGTCATATCTCTCGCCCCATACATCTTTCGATGCATCCTTGCAGCCGCTGCCGCAGATCGAAGGCGCGGTAGCGGAGCGCGCCGAGCGTCACGCTCAGACCCTCGGCGAGCCGTTTGCGGTTCTCAATCTTCGCGCTCTTTTCACCTTGGTAATACAGCACGATCAACTGGCGGCTCTCTTCGGGCAGCCGGTTGAGACAGCGACGTAGGCAGAGGACGCCGGTTTCATCGTCCTGCTCTTCCGGCTGCGCGACGAGAGGGGGGAGTTCGTCAATTCCGATCTGTTCGCGCTCCTGCTTCTTGAAAACCTCCAGCAACAAACGCCGGGCCACGCCGTGCGCGTAAGCGATGACGTCGCGAACCTCTTCGCCCTCGTCAATCTTGCGGATCACGCGGTTGATAGTTTCATCGGCGTGGGATTCCGGGTCGCGGCAGCCGCGCCAGATAAACAACTGAATCAGGTTCCGGCGCAGCGCCTCATAGCTTTCTCCCGCCCGATCGCGGTCGAGGTCGAGCAGGGAGAGAAATTGGTCGAAAGCCTTCGGCGTCAGATCCCACTGGCGCCGCTGCTTTTCATCCCCTCGCCGAGGTTCCTGCCACAAATCATTCGGAAGGATTGTGTTCTTCACCGTCTTTCCACCCCTCCACCATCTTTTCCAGCCGATCCCGTAACCGCTGGCGCCCTGATCAATTCGCCGGAGAAACTTGCCCGAACACCCTCATGTGGTGAACGGATTTGAAATGTTTGGGAAAAATTTTGTCCTTTTTTCCTTATCCTGATAAACCAGACGGTCTCCTCCCCTAAGGACGCTTTCGAGGCTTTGAACCGAGACTGTGAGCTGAGCGAGGATTAAAAAGCGGCTGGCGAACGAAACGACCGAGTGTAAGGTCTATGGAGGACGCGGACGCGCGAAATCTTGCTGAAACGTTCAGCGTGTTCCGCGTCCTTCGGTATTCATTAATTACTCTGGAAACAAATTTAGTACGCTAGTACAGTACCGCGCGCGGTTGCTGCGCGGCTGACATATGAGACGGCCGCTTGCTTACGCGCGCGGTACTGTACCGATCTGTAGCGCGAAAACTTATTTCAACGCCTTTTCAATCGCCTGCGTCACCTTTTCGCCCTCTGGTTTTTCTCCGGTTTGAAAGCGGGCGATGATCTTTCCGTTGCGGTCGACCAGGAATTTGTTGAAGTTCCAGGAGATGTCGCCGCCAAATTCGGGGTTGGTCTCCTTGCTCGTGAGATATTTGTACAGCGGGTGCATGTCGGCGCCTTTGACCGAGATTTTGGCGAACATCGGGAACGATACTTTGTATTTCAGCGTGCAGAATTGCTTGATCTCTTCGTTCGTCCCCGGCTCCTGGCCGCCGAAGTTGTTCGCCGGGAAGCCTATAACGACCAATCCCTGGTCGCCGTATTTGCCATAGACCGCCTGCAATCCCTCGTATTGCGGCGTGTACCCACACTGGCTAGCCACGTTGACCAGCAGCAGAACCTTTCCGCGATAGTCGCTCAGTTTCGTCTCCTTACCGTCGATGTTTTTCAAGGTGAAATCGAGAACCGATTTTTCAGACATGTTGTTCGCCCCCTCCGAATTGGCGATGTTCGAATCGGCTTTATAAACGTACATATTCAGCGATAGTTTGAGTGAGGCCTGCGACGTGTCGTTAGAGATGATGTCCGCGGAACGCTCGGTCCTGCCATTCATCCCGGCGGTCTTGACCTCGAGCGTGATCTTGCCCTCTTCACCCGGCGCGAGCTTTCTGGGAAAGTCGCTCGCCGTACACCCGCAGGCAGGCGAGACGTTGTAAATGACCAACTCGGCGGCGCCTTCATTCTTTATCTTGAAAGAGTGGTTAACCACTTCGCCCTCTTTGACTTTGCCGAAGTTGTGTTCGCTCTTCTCCAGCGCGATCTTCGGGGCGGCGGGCATGGTCTTTCCGGCCGCCGGGCCGTTTTGCGCAAAGGCGGCGAAGGGGAGCGCGATTATCAACGACAGCAGCGAGAATACCGAGGTGAATCCCCAGTCACTTTTTCGATTCATATACTCGTTAGCGATAGCGTTTACCATAAGAGTCTCCGGAAGTTTCTTTTAGTATTTCGGGCGGCATTTAGCCGCATGGGTCAATTTTGGTTGCGCGGCTCATGCGCAGAATAATTCCAACGCGCCCTGCAGGTCAACAAGTCGGTATGTGTGATAAGGTTGCCGCTGAGTGAGAATGCGGGACGGACTTTGAAACTGGCGCCTCTCGCGGATAGACTAAAGTCCGCCCCGCATCTTTCGCCGGAGATTATTGCTTGGTTGACACAATGCTTATCACGGGCGGCGCCGGATTCATAGGCGCGAACTTCGCGCGCCACGTTCTGGCGCGCTCGGACGCCCGGCTCGTCATCATTGATAAACTGACATACGCCGGAAACCTGGCGAATATCGACGACGTTCTGCGCGACCCGCGCGTTCGCTTCGTCAAGGCCGACATCGCTGGCAAGGACGCGATGTCCTCGATCTTCAATGAACACCGACCGACCTCAGTGGTCAATTTCGCCGCCGAGAGTCACGTCGACCGTTCGATTGACGACCCTTCGTCGTTCATCGAAACGAACATCGTCGGCGCGTTTACTCTGCTCGAAGTTTCGCGCGGATACTTGGCGAAGTCGGACGAGGGCGCGAGGCGGGTTTTTCGGTTCCTGCACGTTTCGACCGACGAAGTCTACGGCTCGCTAGGCGCCACGGGGTCGTTTTCCGAGACGACGCCTTATGCGCCCAATTCGCCCTACGCGGCGTCGAAGGCCTCGGCCGACCACATGGTCCGCGCCTGGCATGAAACCTACCGGTTGCCGGCCATTGTCACGAACTGCTCGAACAACTACGGCCCCTACCAGTTTCCCGAAAAGCTCATCCCGCTGATGTTGCTCAACGCGCTTGAAGGCAAGCCGCTGCCGATTTATGGCGACGGCGCTAATGTGCGCGATTGGCTCTACGTCGAAGACCATTGCGCCGGAATTCTATTGGCGATGCGACATGGCAAGCCGGGAGAGAAGTACAACATCGGTGGCGGCAATGAGCGGACCAATCTACAGATAGTTGATCGGCTCTGCGCGGAGGTCGAGAATGTCTTACCCGCTGCTGGTAACGCGGCTTTGAGGCGGCAGGGGAAGACGAGCTATTTCGAGTTGAAAACATTTGTGCCCGACCGTCCGGGGCACGACCGTCGCTACGCGATTGACGCGACAAAAATTCGCGAGGAACTTGGGTGGAAGCCGGGCTACGATTTCGAATCAGGACTGGCGAAGAGTGTCCACTGGTATTTCGACAATCGGAAGTGGTGTGAGACCGTGTTGGCGGGGAAGTATGAGCGAGAGAGGTTAGGGTTGGCTGCGGATTGAATTTGTCATTGTTCATTTGTCATTGGCCATCGCCTGGATAATCGAATGACGAATGGCCAATGACAAATGAACAATGAACAATGAACAATGGCGAATTAGGAGGTTGTTGAATGAAAGGCATCATCCTCGCCGGAGGCTCCGGCACGCGGCTTTACCCGATCACGATGTCGGTCAGCAAACAACTGCTGCCGGTTTACGACAAGCCGATGATCTATTACCCGCTCTCGACCCTAATGCTGGCGGGGATACGCGAAATCCTGGTCATCACCACGCCGCAGGACCAGCGGCAGTTTCAACAGTTGCTCGGCGACGGCTCGCAATACGGCTTGCGGCTCGAATACGCCGCGCAGCCCAGCCCGGGGGGCCTGGCGCAGGCCTTCATCATCGGGCGCGAATTCGTGGGCGAAGATAACGTCGCGCTGGCGCTGGGCGACAACATTTTTTACGGGCATGGATTGACGGAGGATTTACGGCGCGCGGCGGAGCGCAAGGCGGGCGCGACGGTCTTCGCCTATCAGGTCCGCAACCCCGAACGATACGGCGTGGTCGAATTCAACGCCGACGGGCGCGTCGTCAGACTCGAAGAGAAACCGAAGAATCCTCGTTCGAACTGGGCGGTAACCGGCCTTTACTTTTACGACAACCGCGTTTTGGAAGTGGCCCGCGAATTGAAGCCGTCGGCCCGAGGCGAACTGGAGATCACCGACGTCAACAAGACTTTTCTCGAATGGGCGGCGCTGAGCGTCGAGAAGTTGGGGCGCGGCATCGCCTGGCTCGACACCGGCACGCACGAATCGCTGCAGCAGGCTTCGCTATTCATACAGGCGCTGCAGGAGCGGCAGGGCTTGATGGTCGCGTGTCTCGAAGAGATCGCCTATCACCTGGGCTGGATCACCGCGGAAGACGTCGCGCGAATCGCCGGCCCGATGAAGATGAACGATTACGGGAGATATTTGCAGAGAATGTTGGAGCAGGAGGCGAAGGCGCGATGAAATTCATTGCCACAGACATTCCCGGAGTGATCGTCGTCGAGCCTCAAGTCTTCCGCGACGAGCGAGGCTTTTTCCTCGAAACCTATCACCGGGAGAAGTATCGGGAGGGCGGGATTGACGCGGTCTTCGTTCAAGACAACCATTCGCGTTCGCAGCGCGGCTCTATACGCGGACTGCACACGCAGATTCGGCGACCCCAGGGCAAATTGATTCGCGCGGTCGAGGGCGAGATTTACGACGTGGCCGTAGACATCCGGCGCGGCTCTCCCCACTTTGGGCAATGGGTAGGCGTCTGGCTGTCGGCTGAAAACTTCCGTCATGTATACATCCCGCCCGGGTTCGCTCACGGCTTCTGCGTGACCAGCGAGACCGCGCAGGTCCTATACAAATGCACTGACTTTTACGACCCGGAGGGCGAGATCAGCGTACAGTGGAACGACCCCGACCTGAAGATCAATTGGCCGCTCGACGAGATCCATTCGCCGATCCTGTCGAAGAAAGATATCGCGGCGAAACCGCTGCGGCAGTTGATGGACGTTTTACCATGGTTTGAAGAGAGGTAGATGGGGAGTGGGGAGTAGGGAGTGGGGAGTGGGGAGTGGGATATAACTCTCTTATTTCCCACTCCCCACTCCCCACTCCCCATGCTCAGGAGGAAAT
>DATEMG010000379.1:0-20767 GCA_035275805.1 Blastocatellia bacterium | reverse complement strand
AGTTGGGGGTTAGGGGTTGGAGGTTAGGGGTTAAGGGTTGGTTATTTGCTAATCATCTTCACTAACCCCTAACCTCCAACCCCTAACCCCCAACCCCTAACCACATTAATCGTGACCTTCGCCCGGCGCGGACGCCGCTTTTTCGGGCAGTTCCGCGACGGCTGCGTCCGTCGTGAGCAGCAGGCCCGCGATCGAAGCCGCGTTCTGCAGCGCGGCGCGGACGACTTTGGCCGGATCGATGATGCCGGCTTCGAGCATGTCTTCGATCTTCCGCGTCGCCGCGTTGTAGCCGACGTTCTTCTTCTCGGCGCGAACCTTGCCGACGATCAACGAGCCTTCCTGCCCGGCGTTCTGGGCGATCCGCCGGAGAGGCTCCTCCATAGCGCGGCGCAGGATTTCGACGCCGGTCTTCTCGTCGCCTTCGACTTCGAGAGATCCGAGCGATTTTGAGGCGCGCAGCAGCGCCACGCCTCCGCCCGGCACGACGCCCTCCTGGGCTGCGGCCTTGGTCGCGTGCAAGGCGTCCTCGACGCGCATCTTCTTCTCTTTCATCTCTATCTCGGTGGCCGCGCCGACCTTGATCACCGCGACGCCGCCGGTGAGTTTGGCCAACCGCTCCTGCAGCTTCTCGCGGTCGTAATCGGAGGTCGTTTCTTCGATCTGTTTGCGGATCGTTGCGATGCGCCCCTGCAGGGCGGACTTCCGGCCCGCGCCTTCGATGACCGTGGTGTTGTCCTTGTCGATGATCACTTTCTTGGCTTCGCCCAGGTCGTCGAGCGTGACGCTTTCGAGTCTGACTCCGATGTCCTCGCTGATAACGCGGCCCCCGGTCAGGACGGCGAGATCTTCGAGCATCGCCTTGCGGCGGTCGCCGAAGGCCGGCGCCTTGACCGCCGCTACCTTCAACGCCCCACGCAATTTGTTGACGACCAGAGTAGAGAGCGCTTCGGCATCGACGTCCTCGGCGACGATCAGCAAACTACGCCCCGCCTGGGCGGCTTGTTGCAAGATCGGAAAGATGTCGTGCATCGAAGAGATTTTCTTCTCGTTCAACAGGATCAGCGGCTCTTCGAGAACCGATTCCATCTTCTCGGGGTTGGTGACGAAATAGGCCGAGATGTAGCCGCGGTCGAATTGCATCCCTTCGACGACGTCGAGCGAGGTTTCGATCGTCTTGGCCTCCTCGACCGTCACGACACCGTCTTTGCCGACCTGCTCCATCGCCTCGGCGAGCAGGTCGCCGATCACCCGGTCGCCGTTGGCGGCAACCGCCCCCACGTTGGCCACGTCTTCCCTGTCCTTAACCTTCTTCGACATCCGCTCGATCTCCGCGACGGCGGCCTCGACGCCCCGATCGATGCCTCGCTTCAAATGCATCGGGTTGGCGCCCGCCGTGACGTTCTTAAACCCCTCGCGAAAGATCGCCTGCGCCAGCACAGTCGCCGTGGTCGTGCCGTCTCCCGCCAGGTCGTTGGTCTTCGACGCGACCTCGCGCACCATCTGCGCGCCCATGTTCTGGTAGTTGTCTTTAAGCTCGATCTCCTTGGCCACGGTCACGCCGTCTTTGGTGATCACCGGCGCGCCGAATTTTTTACCGAGCACGACGTTCCGCCCGCGCGGCCCCAAGGTCACGCGCACGGCGTCGGCCAGAATGTTCACGCCTTCGAGCATAGCTTTCCGGGCGTCCTCTCTGAATCTTAGTTCCTTTGCCACTTGTTATCCTTTCATCTGGGAATATCAGAATGGGACTTAATAGAACTTATAGGACTTAATAGGACCTTCCGCCAAATCCTATTAAGTCCTATAAGTTCTATAAGTCCCATTCACTTACTTTGCTATTCTTTCGCCCGGCCTACGCGCACACGCGCGGGACGCAGCAAGCGGGCGCCGAACCTGTACCCCGTTTGAAACTCCTCAATAACCCGGTTGTCTTCGTCTTTAGCAACCGGGACTATTTCTACAGCTTCGTGAATTTCGGGATTGAATTCTTCTCCAGTAGAGGGCACGGCGCTCAACCCCAGGCTCTGCATTTTAGCTTCGAACATGTTGGCCGTGGCGCGCACACCGTCCAGCAGCGCGACGAAATCGGAATTCTGATTGTCGCTCTTCTCGGCCGCCGCGACCGCCCGCTTAAGATTATCCAGAGTGTCGAGCAGCCCGGCCACGACGTCCCCGCGCGCGGCCTCCAGCTTCTGGTCGAAAGTCCTCTGCAGGCGGGCGCGCTGCTCGTCGGTTTCGGCCTTCAGTTGCGACTGCGCATGTCGGAAGCGATCCGCGAAATCGCGTACCTGACGTTCGGCCTCTATGCGCCTATCTTCGGACTCTTTCAACCTGGCTCGAAGTAGTTCGACTTCGGACTGGGCTTCGGCCTGCTCAGTCGTCGAGTCCCTCTGAAAATCCTGCTCGCGCTCGATGGCTTCCCCATCGGTCGTGAATCTCCGCTTATCGGTCACTGACAATTCCGGTTCGGCTTTCTGATCTGTGGTTTCTTCCACGGGCTGAGTCTCGATATCATGCGCCTCGGCCGCGCTGTGACCTTTCTCCTGATTACTTGGATTGGAATTCATAACACTACGTAACAACCTTTCATTATCGCCAAGTTCGATGACCTAGGCTGGTCAATCTATCACCGTGGTCAGGATGTTGCAATCAGCGGGAGTGGGGAATGGGGAGTGGGGAATGGGGAAAAGGCGCTCCTCTTCCGATTCCCCACTCCCTACTCCCCACTCCCCACTCCCGTTCCGAATATCATTTGCCCGCGATCGAGATCCCCCCTGATGACGACCGATTCGTTGGGATTGATTTCGCCGCCGAGTAGTTTCATCGCCAGCGGGTTCTGGATCATGTTCTGGATGGCGCGCTTCAGAGGGCGCGCGCCATAAATCGGGTCGAAGCCCTCGCGCGCCAGAAGCTCTTCGGCCGACTCGTCTAGCGTGAGAGCGATCTTGCGCTCTTCGAGCATGCGGCGCAGCGATTCGAGTTGAATCTTGATAATCCGGCGCAGTTCCTCGATCCCGAGGCTCTTGAAAATGATCACGTCGTCGACGCGGTTGAGGAACTCCGGCTTGAACTCCGAGCGCAACTGATTAATAACCCGCGAGCGCATTTCTTTCTCGTCGCCCTGCCATTGTTGAATGTCGCGCGACCCGATGTTCGAGGTCATGATGATGACAGTGTTCTTGAAATCCACCGTGCGCCCCTTGCCGTCGGTCAGCCGCCCGTCGTCCAGGACTTGAAGCAATATGTTGAAGACGTCGGGATGCGCCTTCTCGATTTCGTCAAAGAGGACGACCGAATAAGGCCGGCGTCGAACCGCCTCGGTCAGATGTCCGCCCTCGTCGTAGCCTATGTAGCCCGGAGGCGCGCCGATCAACCGCGCTACCGAATGCTTCTCCATGAACTCCGACATGTCGAGCCGCACCATAGCGCGTTCGTCGTCGAAGAGGAATTCGGCCAACGCGCGCGCGGTTTCAGTCTTGCCCACTCCGGTCGGGCCAAGAAAGATGAACGAACCGATCGGGCGCTTGGGGTCTTGCAGCCCCGCGCGGGCGCGGCGGACGGCGTTGGAGACGGCGACAAGCGCGTCGTCCTGACCGATAACGCGCCGCCCGAGACCATCTTCCATCCGAGTCAGCTTCTGCATCTCGCCTTCGAGCATCTTCGAGACTGGGACGCCGGTCCATCGCGCGACCACTTCGGCGACGTCCTCTTCTGTGACTTCCTCCTTCAACGTCCGGCCCGCCTTCTGCAACTCGGTCAGCTTCGCCTGATCGGCGTCGAACTGTTTCTGCAGCTCGGCCACGCGTCCGTAGCGGATCTCGGCCACCTTGCCGTAATCGCCCGCGCGCTCGAACTGTTCGGCCTCGACCTTCAACCGCTCGATCTCCCCTTTTGCCGCGCGTATGCGTTCGATGACCTCTTTCTCCGATTGCCACTTGGCCTTCATCGCGCCCGACTTCTCTTTCAGGTCGGCGATCTCTTTCTCGACTCTGGCCAACCGGTCCCGCGAGACCAGGTCGTCTTCGCGCATCAGCGCCTGGCGCTCGATCTCGCGCTGAATGACCTCGCGCTCGACCTCGTCAATTTCGGTCGGCAGGCTGTCAATCTCGATGCGGAGTTTCGAAGCCGCCTCGTCGATCAGGTCGACCGCTTTGTCTGGCAGAAAGCGGTCGGTGATGTAGCGGTGGGAGAGCGTGGCGGCGGCGACGATCGCCGTGTCCTTGATTCGCACGCCGTGATGCGTCTCGTACCTGTCTTTCAAACCGCGCAGGATGGCGATCGTGTCCTCGACGTTCGGCTCGCCGACGTAGACCTGCTGAAACCGGCGTTCGAAAGCCTTGTCCTTTTCGACGTACTTCTGGTACTCGTTGAGCGTCGTCGCGCCGACGCAGCGCAATTCGCCGCGCGCCAGGGCCGGCTTGAGCATATTCGACGCGTCCACCGCGCCCTCGGCCGCTCCCGCGCCGACCAGCGTGTGCAGTTCGTCAATGAAGCAGATGATCTGGCCGTTGGATTTCTCGATCTCGCGCAAGACCGCCTTCAAACGCTCCTCGAACTCGCCGCGGTATTTGGCCCCGGCCAGCATCGACCCCAGGTCGAGTCCGACCAGCCGTTTGTTCTTCAACGTTTCGGGCACGTCGCCCGAAATGATGCGCTGCGCGAGGCCCTCGACGATGGCGGTCTTGCCGACGCCCGGCTCGCCTATCAGCACCGGGTTGTTCTTCGTCCGGCGCGATAGCACCTGGATTGTCCGGCGAATCTCGTCGTCGCGCCCGATGACCGGGTCGAGTTTGCCCTTCCGCGCAAGCTCCGTCAGGTCGCGCGAGTATTTCGAGAGCGCCTGAAATGTCTCCTCAGCGTTCTGGGTCGTCACGCGCGCGCCCGCGCGCATCTCCTCGATGACCCGCATCAGCGCCTTGCGCTCGACGCCGTGCGAGCGCAGGATGCGACCCGCCTCCTGTTTATCTTCGGCTATGGACAGGAGCAGGCTGTCAGTAGAGATGTAATCGTCCTTGAACTTGTCGGCCTCTTTCTGCGCTCTGTTGAACGCCTCGGTCGCGCGATTGCCGTAATAGCGCTGCCCCGTCCCGCTGACCTGTGGAAATTTCTTGATCGCCGCGTCGAGATCCGACAGAACGGCCTGAAGGTTGACGCCGACGCGGCCCAACATCGGACGCGTCACGCCTTCGGACTGCTCGATCATCGCGGCCAGAACGTGCTCCGGCTCCACCTGTTGATGATTTTGCTTCTCGGCTGAAGCGACGGCTGACTCAATCGCCTCCTGCGCCTTCAATGTGAACTTGTCTAATCGCATCTATTCCTCGGGAAGTGGGCAGTGGGGAGTGGGGAGTGGGGAGTGGAAGGACAAGATGCTACCCCCACTCCCCATTCCCTATTAAGCCTTCGCGCTCTTTGCGTCAGCGACCGTCACTTGAATCTGGCGGGCCTTGACCTCTTCCTTCTTCGGCAGCGTCACCCGCAGCACCCCGTCTTTGAATTCGGCGTTCACCGCGTCGACATTGACCGTCGAGGGTAGGCTGAACGCGCGGGTGAAGCTGCCATAACTGCGTTCGACCCGGCGCCAGTTGTCGCCTTTTTTCTCATTCTCGAACTTGCGCTCGCCGCTCAGAGTGAGCCTGTAGTTCTCAATGGAAAGGTTGAATTCGCCCAGCTTCAGCCCCGGTAGGTCGGCTTCGAGCGTGATCGAGTTCTGATCCTCGTATATGTCCACGCTCGGCGCCCAATTCCCGCCTAACAAACCTTCCTCGCCGCTGAAAACCTTGGGAAATGTCGAATTGAAAATGCGGTTGATATCTTCCTGAAAGTTTCGCAATTCACTAAATGGATCACGTTTAATCATCCATGACATACGTTTATTTCCTCCCTGTCAGTCACGTTGGTTAATGTTGATCATCCTCTTTCCTTACTCTTTGCTTGATTCCTTCTATTGTCCTCAGACCTTGAGGACAGACGCAATATAAAACCTGAGTCTATCATTGTCAAGAATCTTATCGAGAATTTTTCAAGCCTCTTGTTCTACATGTAAACCATTCAGAATTATTGGGCTATGGTATGGATTTGACGTTGGCCGAGAGTAGAATTAATCGAGGTCGGAGCGGGCGGGGCAATGAAAGCTTGGGTAATAGTTTGATAATTGGAGTGTGATTAGAGACGCGCGCATTTAATTTGCGCTTTGCCTCCTTGCGCGCATCAGGCGGAGTCAGTCAGTTTTTGCGCATATTTGCCAGTAATGGATTTGAGGATGAGCAAGATAGTCTCCGCTTCGACCGTCTCCGAATACGCGCGCGACAAAGATACTGTCATTGCAGGTTGCAAAGTTTCAATATCAGAGACCAGGCCATGCGCAAAGATCCAGTTATCGGCGATGGTGTAGCAGCCGTATATCTCTTGGGGAATCCGATTGTCTTGCGCCCAATTTATCTGGGCAGCCGCCAGCATCGCCCCATAGAGCTGAGTGAGCGGATCCTGTGTTTCAGGTTCTCGTTTTACCTCAACGACGATAAGGCAGAAGGATTTGGTTGGTCCTGAGATGTTATATCCCACTGCTCCATCTGCAATCCCCTCCAAAACGAATCGCTGATATTGCGCCTTCAAAGGCAGTTGCGCCCACGCCTCGAGATCCTCCTGCTCCGCCACGACCAATAACGGATAGATCGCCCGCGACCAGATCGTAGCCTCATTCATCAGGACGATCGACTTATGCGCTAGAGAAGAGATGATAGCTTCGACCCGCTGTCGTTCGTTTTCGGTCAGGCTAACATCCGTCGTGTCCCAAAGGGCTGGCGTCACGCCCATCTCCCGCACCGTGACCATGGAGTTAAGAAAACCAGGCGTGAGCCTGGAAAAATTGAATGACTCCAGATTCAATAACTTTATTATTCGATCGCGGGCCTGCTCTTCGCGGCTGCGGACGATTTGAGAGATTGTGTCGCTGGCCACGACGGCCAGGGCCGGATCAACCCCGAGGCGGCGTAAATATTCGGCGAACGCGCCGCTCGTGTCCGTAAAGAGCATGGCTAAGAGGTCGGAAGACTCTATCTGGTGACGCCTATGCGCGCGCGCGCGCCTCAACGCCCGGTTGAAAAGATCGCGAGTCGGTTCCGGGATGGCCATTTTACGCCCCTCGTGAACGGGGATATTGGCCAATTCCTCTTCGAGCAGGCGCATGACCGAGTTCGGGTCTACGCCGATCGCCTGCATAGTCTCGACGAAGAGGTCGCTTTCAACTTCGACCAACGCCGCGAAGAGGTGAGCTAAAGAGAGGGTGTTCTGATCGCGGCTCTTCGATAATTCAATGGCGCGACGCACCGCCTTCTGGCCGGCCTCGGAAAATTTGTCAGTCATTGAGCCGAGATCGATCACGGCGTTTCACTCCTCGTCGCGACCTTCATTCTTTCATGGCGTCGTAACCTGACAGGAACGCCCCCACGGCGCCGAGAATCATTTTACATTCGCCTGCGCGCTCCCGACATTCGCGTTCGCATCGAAGGCGCGCAAGGCGACGACGTGCGGCTTTTTGTCGGCCAACACCAGGGCCACGCGGAACTCCTCGCGCTTCGAATCGGCGATGCCGTCAGTCGGAAATACCGCCTTCCATGCTCCGCCGTCAACCTGGTATTCCGCGCGGCGAATGATCGAGGTCACATCGGCGGCGCGGAAAACTACCTCGACGTTCGGTCCGGCGCCGCGGGGCGCGTCGGCAGAGACTACGGGAGGGGTGTTGTCCAGTTCGATCGGCTCGGTCTCCTGTTCGTCTAGGAGCGATTGCGCCGACGGGTTCGACGCCTCGTCGGAGGCGACGATTTTGAAGACGTATCGTCCGTCGGGCAGCGCGTTGGGGTCAACGGTGTAATAGTTATCGCGCAAGCCGGTCTTGAGTGGATAGAAATCTCCGCTGGCGCCAGACGCGTCGCGATAGTAAACCGAATATTCGATCGTGTCGCCGTTTTTATCCTCAGCCTGCCACTGCAGAGAGATCGCCCCGCGCTGGAAGACACGGCGGGGCGGAATCTGCGACACCATGCCGAGAATCGAAGGGTCGAGTCCGGCCTGATCGGCGCCGCCGTCGGGTTGCTGTTGCGGCAAAGCCTGCAGAGACACTCCCGCCGGCAGGACGCTGACCGAACTGATCTTCGGCGCAATATTCCGGGGCAGGTATGAGACAGTGACTTCACGCAGACGCGGCGCCGGGGAATTTGCGGCTTTCTTCAACGTGGCCCGCCATTGAATGAAGCGCGCCGGAGGGCTTTTGATCGCGTCGCCGTCGGGGCCGGAGATCGCGGCCGACCAGTCGCTCCAGGTCGAATCTGGATTGCTGGTGTTGCCGCTGCGAGTCTGCAATTCGATGGCGCCTTCGCCCACCCACGAGAGACGCCCCCAGCCCGCCGAACTCTGCGCGTCGCGCACGGATGAAGTGTAGGTCCCGATCGCCGCCATTTCGTTCGACAGCCTGAAGAGTTTCCCAAGATTCGACGCGGCGGCGAACAGATTTGCGCCTACTCGAATGAGCCGTGAAGTCTGCGCCTCGGAAGTCTGGGCCAGGAGCGTCGGCTTTTCCCCCGCCGCCGCCTGATAAATTCGCCCTTTCTGCCCTGTGCCGACCAGCACCCGCCCATCGCCGTCGGCGGTGAGCGCGAACGCCACGGACTCTTTGGAATCCCAGATCGTATCGGACGCCCCGTTGGCGTCTAGCCGGTAAACGGCGCTCTTCGATTGACCGCCCGCCGATGAAGAGCCAGAAGGCGTCGCGCTCGGAGTATCAATCACTTGCAGGTCGCTGATCGTGATAGTCACGCTGCCGTCCTCGCTGGAACTCGACGCAGGCGCCTGGGGCGCGGCGGCGCCTGAAGACGGGGAGGCGTTTGTCGCTCCGCTCCCGGCAGATTCGGCCAGCGCCAGCGCATAGATTTCATCGTTGCGACCCAGCGCCAGTTCGCGTATCTCGCGCTGCGACGAATCGAAGAGCGTGAAGACCTTGCCTTCGGGCGAAATCCGCAGCACCAGCCCGCCCGGATCGGTCCCGGCGATGATGGCGCCTGACGGGGTGACCCGCAGGGCGGTGATATTG
This sequence comes from Blastocatellia bacterium, assembly GCA_035275805.1. Classification (GTDB taxonomy): domain Bacteria; phylum Acidobacteriota; class Blastocatellia; order RBC074; family RBC074; genus JAJVID01. Next base: position 11,679 of record DATEMG010000379.1, on the reverse strand, counting down.
GTTTGCGAAGTGGTGACGAACGGCGCGCCGCTCCCGTCGGCGTTGACGCGGTAGATCCCCCCCTTGTCGCCCGTGCCCACGAGCAATCGCCCCTGCCCGTCGAAGGCCAGCGACCAGATGTATTTCGTCTTCGGCTCGAAGAAGACCTTCGCTTCGCCGTTGGGGGCGATGCGGTATATCTTGCCGTCCGGCGACGTGCCTGCGTAAACATTGCCCTGCTGGTCGACGGCCAGCGCCATTACGTCAAGCTCGGAAGTTTTATAGAGCAGCGTCCCCTTGCCCGACGGATCGACTTTGAAGACGCGCCCTTCGTGCCCGGTGCCCAGGTAGAGGTTGCCCGCCTTGTCGGCGGCGGCCGACCAGATGTAAGCCTGTTTGGTGTCGAAGACCTCGATCAGCGCCGGCGCCAGCGTTAGCGCGCCGTTGTCTGCGATCGAAACGCCGCGGGCGTCGCCTCTTTCGATCTCGGCGCGGGTGTTGACGCGCCAGAAGATCGGGCCGCCGGCGGAAGCTGAAACGATCCAAATCGAAATGGAGATGAAGGATAAGAAAACAAGGAAGGTTTTACGCATGAGAATTTGAGACTGTCTTTCTTGATGATTTAGCCGCGAATGGACACGAATTTTCACGATTCCACATTATCCGTCGATGGCTCCCCTTGTTTTTTCCATTCGTGGGGATTCGTGTCCATTCGTGGCTAAAATTCTTTATGGATTGACTACATTGACCGTCAGGGTCCTCTGTCCGGAGATCACGAAATCCGCCGGCGCGATCTCTTTTTCAAGGATCGTGGCCGAGCGCGTCAAAGAGTAACCGCCGATGGCGCGGTCGGAGCCGAGAGTGGCCAGGACCGACGGCGGTAGGCTCGGCATCTCTTCATTCTTGACCATGGCGCCGCTCTCGGCGCGGGCCAGCCGGACGTAGAGCCGGTCCGATTTGCGGATCTTGTTCAGCTCGCGCACCAAATTATCGAGCGATTTCGGCGTGAACCCGGAGCGAGGTTCGAGGGCCTGGATCGAGGCTCCGTCGCCGACTATGATTTGCAACTGTCCGATGGGAGCGTCTTTGGGGATCTCCACCGGGATGCGCTCGACGTACTCGCCGCCGCCCTCGGTGCGGGCGAAGGCCTGAATTTCTATTTTCTCGCCAGGCCTGACGTCCGTGTCATTGACCAACAGGCGGTCGAGTTGGCCCGTGCTGCGCGCGTCGCGCGACGTTATGTCGTAAACCAGCTTTTCGAATTGCAGGTCTTTGAAGCCGCTGTTGAAAATGGCGCTGATCGGTTGCGCGGTGGCGAAAGCCGCGGCCAGCGGGACGTTGAAAGAGGACGACAGGCGGTTCTCCAACTCCACATCCGGTAGCCCTTTGAGCTTGATACGCCCGCGAATCTGCAGAGTCGAATCGCCGATGGTTCGTTCGGTCGAAGCGATGGTCGTGAGCATGGTCATCTGCATCAGAAGCGGCGTCAGAAACCGGTCGGCGACCACGTCGAACACGTATTTACGATCCTCGCCCCGGCTGGTCTTCAGGTTGACCTCGACCGGGATCATTCGCGGCGCAACGCCCAATTCGCCGAAAATCCCGGTCGAACGGTCGCCGCGCAGCGTTCCCACCATCGCGGTCGGAACGCTCAACTTGAAAGAAGTCGCGTTCGACGACATCACGGTCACGACCTCGCCCTCGTGCATTGGGAATTCCGAGACGCCCAGGCTGAGAAACGGATGGCCGAAAGCGTAGATGCGATTGCCGTCTCGATAGGTCACAGTCCCGGCTGCGGCCAGCGAGTAATCGCCGCGCACCAGGGGCACGATGACTGTCGAGCCCGGTTTCAAGGTGTTCGAGTCAGCCTTCTTCAATTCGGTCGCCTCCGCCGCGCCGCCCGCGCCGGCCACCGGCGCGAATCCCCACGATTGAAAGATCGTCGCGAATCTCGCGATCACTTCAGGCGCCACGCCAGTGATCGCCAGCGGAGTAGCGATCGGGGTCAGGACCTGGCCGCTTGAAGGCGCGCTCACAGCCTGCGCGCCGGAATTGCCCGCGCCGCTCACGCTCTTCACAAATTCGGCGAATTCGCGCGAGTTTTCGTTGAATGAAATCTCGGAGAACGAGACCTGGCGTACTTGTCCCGATTGCCCTGACTGCCCCGACCTTTGCCCCTTGCCGTCGCCGCCCTGCTTCTGCTCGAATATATCGATCATCTGCTGAATCGGCGTGATGCCCGCGATAGGGTCTTTCGCGAACTGATAGCCGAACGCGACCGCGCCGAGCAGCTTTCCGTCAATATAGACGGGGCTTCCGCTCATCCCCTGGAAGACCCCGGTGTGGCTGAGTTCGTCTCCGAGCAGCCGCGACAGGACCGCGTTCTGCTGGGGACTCGGGAACCCTTTCAGCACGCCGAGAATCTCGACGTCGAACTTTTTAGGCTCTCCGCCGGAAAAGACCGTGTACCCGACCGCGCGCATCCCGGGTTTGACCTGGTCGATGGGGAAAAATTCGGTCTTCGACTGTTTGCCCTGCCCCGTTTGGGATGCAGACTGAGCAAGGGCGCTAACCGCCGCCAAAACAATCAGGGAAATCAGCGTCGCCATTCGTTTCATAATTCGCCACCTCTTTGATCTGAAACTCGCCGATTGCGGATAATGCAACCTCGCCGGGGAATATAACACAGTAGATTGCGGATTGCGGATTGCGGATTGCGGATTTTTAGGAACATGCAGAGATAAGGCCCGTCACACACAGGCGCGGCGCGCCGCACAAGTGGTAAAATATCAAGTTGTAAAGCACCATGAATACTGAGCGACAACCCCCATTCCGCATTCCGCATTCCGCATTCCGCATTCCGCATTCGAATGATCCGCATTCCGCAATCAAAGTATTTATTCAGGCCGGCGGTCGAAGCTCGCGAATGAAACAAGACAAGGCATGGCTCGAGGTCGACGGCGCGCCGATGATCGAGCGGGTGGTCGCCGCGGCCGGCCCCGCCGCCGGGCGTTTAGGAATAATCGTCAACGCCGCCAACCCGCAGATCGAGAGATATGAAAGGCTGGCCGAGTCATGCGACGGCGGGTTGATCTTCGACCTGCATGAACACCTCGGCCCGCTCGGAGGCGTTCACACGGCGCTCGCGCATTGCGGGGCCGCCCGATCGGCGTTGATCCTGGCCTGTGACCTCCCGTTCATCACGACGGATTTACTGACGTTTCTCTGCGAAATTCATCAAGCCCCCATTCCCCATTCCCCATTCCCCACTCCCCCTGCTGTCACGGTTCCGCTAGACCAGTCGAACCGCCCGCAGCCTCTCGCCGCGATCTACGATAAATCTCTGGAGGCGACGGTCGGACAGATGCTCGCGGCGAACGAGCTCAGGGTGGATTTGCTCTACTCGCGGGTTTCGACGCGACTGATCAGCTTCGCCGAATTCGCCAATTTGCGCGACGCCGAGCGGTTCTTCATCAACGTTAACACTCCCGAAGAATATCTAGCCGCGCTCCACCGAATTTCTTGACCAGGCGGCTTGAACATTGCGGCTACTTTGTAAACAATAAGGTCCACCCCGTCGCACTCATACTTTGCCCTTTTTGGTCCTGATCATGAAATCGACTTCATTTGCGGAAATATGGCCAATTCTGCGCCCAGGCCGGCTCAAACGCGTTGTCTTCGCCATCGTGGCGGCGACACTGATCGTTGGTACGCTCGCGTTCGCCGCATGGATGTACATTCGATCAGAGAGTTTCAACAAATACGTCGCTAGTGAGATTAAATCCAAGCTCCGCAAATTCGGCCTGCGGGCGGAGATCGGGAGCTTCGGCATAAGCTGGGACACGCAAACGGCGCGGCTGCGCGACTTGAAAATATACAACGAGCGGACGGGCCAGCTTGTGGCCACGGTCGAACGCCTTGACACCCTGATAGAGATCAGCGCCCCTCTCGCGCTGGAGACGAGTCGCGAGATCGTCATCAAAAATGTCGAGGTCGGGGGCGGAAATTTCTATTATGAGATCTCGCCGCAGGGCAAGACGAACATGGACGGCGTTCGCTACATCCCGCCGGAATCGGATGCGATCACGCTCGACACGACGCGCATGATCGCGGCGTTCGACGGAAGCGCAATCCACTTCAAAGACCTTTCGCGGCGAATCGAGGCGGACCTCCAAGGGATTCAAGCGACCGCCCAGCCGCGGCCCGACAATCCGAAGGTCGTCAATCTGCAATTCGACAGCGCGGCGGGCCGCGTAAGTTACGCGGGCCGCGAAAACCGGCTCGGCAAACTCGACCTGGCGGCGCGCGTCTCCAAAGACGGCGTCGAGGTCGTAGGCCTGAACCTCGAATCCGACGTGGCGCAAGTTAAGGCGAAGGGCCGAATCGAAAATTGGGCCGCGCCGCGCTACGGCTTCGATTTCGATTCGCGCGTGAAACTCGACGAAGCGTCGCGCGCCCTGGCCTTGAACGAGAGTCTCAAAGGAGGGGCCACGATCCATGGACGCGTCGACGGCGAGGGCGCGAATTACACTTTCAAAGGCGGCGTCAGTTGCGCCGAGGTTTCCGTCGCGAAGGTGAAATTGTCGGACGCCAAGTTCCCCTTCTCCGGCGCTGGCAACGGCGATCGGCTCTCCTTCGCAAGCGATCAGATTCGCGCGCGATCGGCGATGATCGATGAGGTGAAACTCGGCGCGATCGTCATCGACAACCTCAAGGGCGAAATGGCCGGCGGAGAGACAACCGTCAACGCCCCTAAAATCAACGTCGCCGCGATCGAAGCCTCTCAGAGTAAGTTCAATAACCTGTCGCTCAATAACCTGGCCGCGAAGGTCGGCGGCGCGAATTACGAGGTCAAAGCCTCGGCGACGCTCGCTGAAGGGGAGGTTCGCGGCGCGCAATTCACCGGCGCGGAGGCCGTGGCTGTATTTGACAACGCGGCGCTCACGTTGAGCGACGTCAAGGGCGTTCTCTTCGGCGGGACCGTGGCGGGCGAATACGTTCTGCCGCTCGCCGCAGGCGCGGCCCAGAAAGTGAAGGCCAGTTTCGCCGACGTCGAGACCAAGTCGGCGACGGCGCTCTTCGCCGTCATCCCGGACAAGGGGGAACTGCCGATCTCCGGAAAGATCAGGGGCGAAATTGACCTGAGCTTCATCGGCGCCGACCCGCGCAGCCTCAACGGGCGCATCGCGGCCCATTTCGACGGCAGGTCGGACGAGGCGTCCGAGTCGGCGCCGATCACCGGCGACGTCGAGGTCAAAGCCGTCAACGGCGTCTTTAACATCGATCAATTGAAACTCGCGGCTTCAGGCTCGACGCTGATCGGAGGCGGTTCGCTCTCCGTAGACGGCGATTCAGACCTGCGCCTCTCCCTCAATTCGACTTCGGCCGAGCGTCTCCTTCAGATCGCCCGCAGCTTCGAGACCGCGCGGTCCTACATCGAACGCTATGAGCCACAGGTCATAGGTGATTTCAAATTCGAGGGCCGCATCACAGGACCGATCGAGAAGGCCGCCGTCGAGGCCGACGTGAGGGCCGGGATGTTCGGGCTGCGCGACGCGATACTAGGCTCGCTCGCCGGTCACGTCTTCATATCTCCGTCCGAGGCGCGCGTCGAGAAGGGCGAGATCACGGCCTCCAACGGCGAATCCATTAAATTCGACTTCGCGACGCCGCTCGATCAGAACGCGAATACCGGCAGGTTCGACGCTACGCTCGATCGAATGGACCTGGAAATGATTCTGGCCGCGTCAGGCTCGCCCAGCGCGAATCAATTCATCACCGGCGCTGTTTCAGGCGAAGTCCATCTCACGGGGCTGCCCGCGAAGCCGCTCGGCTCGGGCCGGCTCAATCTGGTCAACGGCCGTGTCGCGGACCGTGAGGCCCGACTGGCCACGACCAGCGTGAAATTCGAAGGCAAGAACGCGACGCTCGAACTTTTGGAGATTCAAACGCCGCCGCAACGTCTGACCGCGAGCGGTTCGATTAACCTCGACGACTATTCGTTCAAAGCCGGGGGCAAGGCCGAGCGGATTTCGCTCGCCAATTTCGCCGAAGCCTTCGAGTTGAAGGAGACGAAAATCGAAGGCGAGACCGACGCTGATTTCCAGATCAGCGGCAAGGTCGTCACGGGGAAACAGGTCGACCTCGACTGGGAGGCGTTCAGACTCGAACTGACCGCGCAGGGCCGCGGCGTGAAGGTCAACGGGCGCGACACGGGCGAATTGAAATTAACCGCGCACACCAGCCCGGGCGGCCGCATCGACGCACAATTGTTCACAGGCATCCTGGCCGCCAACGGCAAGGCGCAAACCGGGCGCAAGCCCGACCTGATCAAAGCCAGCGTGGAACTCCGCGCGCCGGGCCGCCCTATTAAGCTCGAAAGCAACCTGGCCAACGTAGACATCGCGCCGCTCGTCGACGCCTTCGCCCCCGAATTGAATCAGACGCTCAAGGGTGCGGTCACAGGCAGTCTGCGAATCGAAGGGCAGTCGCTGGACGAGAAAGGATCGCCGACATTCGACCGGCTGCGCGGCGCCTTGACGCTGATGGACGTCGCACTGCTCGTCGCGGACAATCCGGTCAAGATCGAAACGCCCGCGATGATCACGATTGAAGGCCCGCAGATCAAAATCCCGAACGTGCGCGTCACCGGCGAAGGCGCCGACCTGAAGTTCGGCGGGACGCTGGCGATGGAGGGTCAGGCGGCGATGAATTTCTCGCTCGCCGGCTCGGTCAATCTCGGCCGCCTGCCCACGCTCCACGAAGGCCTCGTTCTATCGGGGTCGGCGGAGGTAGACGCGCGATTGACCGGAACCTTCGACGACCCGAAGGCGCAGGGCAGAGTCGACTTAAACATGTTCGGGCTTTCGATGGGCGAATCGCCGGTCTTCATATCCAATGGGACCGGGCGGTTCACGCTCGCCGGGGACCAGATCAAGCTCGAAAAATTCACCTCCGACGCCAACGACGGGCGCGTCGAAGCCGAAGGCTCGATCAAGCTGGACAGACTGCGCCCGAAAGAGTGGTTATACAACATCAAAGTCGACAACGCGGTGATCGCCTATCAGGAGGTCACCGCGACAATCAATGGCGGTCTGACGCTCGCCGGAACGTCGGAGGGACAGACGCTGGCCGGCCAGATAACGATCCCACAGGCCGAATACAGTCCGAGCATCGATATTGATAACCTGGCGCTGGGCAATGGAGGGAGCATCTCGTTCGGAGGCTTCTCCGGGTCGTCGGCTTCGCCGGCTCAATTCAAAATTCCGCCGATCGCTTTGGATGTGCGCTTCGAGGCGCGCGATTCTCTGACCGTTCAGAACGATCAGCTCAACACCGTCGGCTCCGCGATCCTTACGCTGACCGGCCCCGTTACCGCTCCCGACATAAGCGGGTTGATAAACGTCGACGGCGGGACCTGGCGCTTTCGCGGGCAGCGATTGGAGATCACCGCCGGCTCGCTGGAATTTCCTTCGAACGATTCGAAGCCGCTGCTCAACCTGCAAGCCGAGGGCGACTACAACGGCTATACCGTCAACATCGGTCTGAACGGCCCTGTAGACGGTCCCCCCTCTCTGACTCTTCGCTCCGAACCACAATTGACCCAAAACGAGATTCTGGCGCTGATCACTACTGGGCGCGCCGAAACCGGGACGCTGGGCGCCCGCGACCCGAGCGTGGGCGCGGCCGCCTCGCTGCTCTCGTCCGGGCTGATCTCGCGCCCGACCGAGCAATTGCTCGGACTGAGCCGGTTTCAGATCGATCCGGTGATCGGCCCGAACTCGAACCCGGCGGCGCGCCTTACAGTCGGCCAGCAGTTCTCCCGCAACTTCTATTTCAGCTATTCGACCAATCTGGCGCCCGGTCCGCAGCAGGTGGCGCTGGGCGAATACACGCTCTCTAACCGGTTCTCGGCGCTCGCGACTTACGCACAGGGCGGCGCCGCCACTCAGGGCCAGCGCGAGGCGTTTACGATCGAATTGCGCGGGCGCCAGCGGTTCTCTCTAGGATTCAATCCCGAACGGATTTCGGCTTCGGGCGTGGGCGCCGATGCGCTGCCGCGCGCCGCCCGGCTGAAGCTCCCGCCGGTCCAGGTCAAGGTCGACGAGATTGAAAACTTCAAGCTCAGCCAGAACAAGATGCGCGAGCTGCTGCCCGTCATGACTCAGGGCTTCAGCCGCTCCCTGATGCGTCTGGGAGAGCGTCGGTTGAAGGAGCGCCTGCAGGAGAACGGCTATTTCTTCGCCGAGGTCAAAGCGCGATGCGAACCGGAAAATTGCGCCGGAGAAAACCTCCGAGTCTTCTACGACGTGGAGCCGGGCGTGGTATACGACCTGAAGGAGATTCGCATCGAGGGTTCGGACCTGATCAAGCTGGATGACATCACAGAAGAGCTGCAATCACAGCCGGCGAGCGCCGTCGGAAAGGTTCCGTTCCTGAAAAGCCTGCCCTTAGTCGGGGGTTACGCTCGCGGGTTGACCAGCAGCGACCGATTAAACGGGGACGAGGAGTTGATCCGGCGCAGGTTCGTTGATATCGGGTATCGAAACGCGCGCGTCAAATCACGGCTCGCGTTCAAACCCGACAACGACGACCTGATCGTGATCTTCGACGTCACCCCAGGCGATCAATCGGAAATCGCCGACGTCCAACTGCGCGGCAACCTGGTCGCGCAGACCCCGGAGTTGATGGCGGCGGTCCCGGTTCAACCTGACGACGCGCTCTCGTACTCCCGCGCGCAGCTCGGCGCACAGAAGATCAGGCAGCTTTACGCGGAGCGGGGTTTTTTGGAAGCGGCCGTGGAGCCTGAATTCGTCGAACTCGGCGGCGAACGCGTCCGCCTCGTTTACAACATCAACGAGGGCTCGCGCGCCGTCATCTCGGAAATCGAGATAACCGGGACGACCAAGACCGGCGACGGGTGGGTGCGCCATTACCTCGCTTTCAAAGAAGGCGACGTACTGACGCCGGAGAAGATTCGTCAGACGCAGCGTGATCTTTACGCGACCAACGCCTTCCGCGAAGTCAGCATCCGCACGGAACCGATGGCCGGCGACGGTACGTCGCACAAGGTCCTGGTCAATTTGACCGAGGCCAAACCGCTGCTCTTCGTCTACGGTCTGGGCTATACAACCGACGATGGCGGCAGCCCACGCGGATCGCTCGAGATCACGAACACCAACCTGGCCGGCTCGCTCGACGCGCTCAGCTTGCGCGGGCGCGCCAGCAAGCAGGAGAGGTTCACGCAACTCTCATTCACCGACCTCCGCCCGTTCAGTTGGCGGCTGCCGACCACGTTCTCGGTCTTCTATAATCGCAACGACAGCCTGCGCACATTCTTGCGCCGCATTCGGTCCGACGGCAGGGAGGCTAGCGCCGATTCATTTGCGGTAGAGCGATTCGCGGCCTTCATTCAAACCGAGCGCAAGCTGGACGAGCGGACCTCTATGCGATTCCGTTACAACCTGGAACGCGCCAGAGTTTTCAATCCGGAAGGCGGAGCCATCCCCGGAACCGTCGCCACGCGCAACGAGCAATCGATACGACTGGGAATGTTTTCAGCCGGCTTTTCGCGCGACACGCGCGACAACCCGATCAATCCGACCAGGGGGCAGCTCTTCAGCGCGGATCATTCGATCGCCGCCCGAATTTTCGGCGGCACTGAATCCTTCAACAAATTCTTCACGACCTATCAGCGGTACAAAACGCTCGATGAGTTTACGCCGCTGCTCGGCGATTCGACCCTGGCCTTCTCCGCCCGCCTGGGCCTGGCCTCGACCTTCAACGCATCTGATCGCGACGGCAACGGCGTGGTTGACGACAATGACAGCCGTCTGCCGATCAGTGAGCGGTTCTTCTCGGGCGGCGCGACGACGCTGCGCGGATTCAGGTTCGAAGCGGCTGGCCCGCAAGCCGTAGTCGAGCCGCTCCCGGACTCGGTGGAGCGATGCGACAACCCCTTGAGGACGGAGAAATCGCCCCCCTGCGTATTGCCAACCCTGTTCCCTCTCGGGGGTGACGCGCTGGCTGTCTTCAACTTCGAATTGCGTTATCCTTTGACCAGCCGGCTGCGGTTTGTGCCCTTTTACGACCTCGGCAATGTCTTCAAGAGCGCTACCGATTTCAGGTTCAGTGACATGACAAACACGGTCGGCGTCGGAATGCGAATCAACACGCCGCTGGGTCCTCTCGGGGTTGACTACGGCCTTCTGATCGACCCACCTGTCTTCGCCACTTCCTCCGGCGCGCTCTTGCGCCAACCACGTGGGACGATTCATATTAGGTTCGGACAGACATTCTAATCTTGGTTGATGGTTAGCGCCTGGCGGCAGGCTGCCATGCGCTAATCACCAAAGGAGTCTCTAATGGCGAAATTCTGCACGCAGTGCGGGGCGCAAGTGGACGAGACCGCCAAATTTTGTAAGAAATGCGGCGCCAGGCTGGCGCCTACGCAATCCGCTGGATATAGCGCCCCCACGATCAATAATCAAGCTTCGAATTACCAGGAGCCGTCGGGCTTCGGCGCCGCTCAGCCGCCTTATCAACAACCGTATCACCCCCCGTATCAAGGGCCTGCGGCGCAGGCCGATCTTAAACCGAACGTGGCTGGGATGCTTTGTTATCCGCTTTCATTCATTACCGGCATCCTCTTTCTTGTGCTCACGCCGTACAACAGAGACCGATTCGTCAGGTTCCACGCCTGGCAATCGATCTTCTTTTTCCTTGGAATGTTGGTGTTGAGCTTCGCCTTGCGGATCCTTCCCTGGTTTTTGGAATGGATTTTTATTTCCGCGCTTCAGCTGCTCGCCCTCGGCGGGACAGGGTGGTTGATGTACAAAGCCTATAACAATGAAATGTTCAAATTACCGGTCGTCGGAGATTGGGCCGAAAAGCAGGCGTCGAAGGACGCTCCGTGACCGGGGGACAGAGATTGTAGATTTCAACGCGCGCGCTACTCCTCGAGCGCGGTTTGGTTTGGTTCCGCCTCGTTGCGTTTGGCTTCGCAATCTCCGAATGATATTTTATTGGCTGTAGCGTCTCCCCGTTTCAGAATCATCAACAACCCGATATTCATTGCTGGGAAGAATTCAGTTATGGCGCTAAAACCTATACTTACGCTGCTCGTGGGAGTCGTTCTTGGTTGCGCCGAGCCTCGGGTCGGCGATACGTCATTTGCCGGCCAATTGCCCGGCCAACAGCCCGAACAACTGCCTGGAATGCTGAGCGAAATGGAAAAGCAGTCAATCTTGAAGGAGCGGGACCCGAAGCCGCATGTCGAATCCGCCATCAAGGTCGCCGAGGCGCGCATCAAAACCGCTTTCCAGTTCGCGCAAGAGAGCCAAATAAGCGGGGCGGCGCAGGACCTTGACGCATTTTTAGCGTTGATCGTCTACGCCGACACATACGCTCGCAAAGCGCTCGTTTCGAAGAACAAAGACCGCAACCATTGCCTGAAACGGATCGAGCAGGTCATCTTCAAACAATCACGCAACATGGAATCGGTCACACGCGCGCTGCCGCTGGAATCACGCGAAGCGGTCGAATCTCAGATCGCCGATGTGAAAAAAATCCGGCTCCGCGCAATCAACGATCTATTGGGCGGTGGGCAGGTGATCAATTCATCGAATTAGGGGTTGGGGATTGGGGGTTGGGAGTTGGTTAAAGATACAGGCGCATTGAAACCAATCCCCAACCCCCAAC
>DATEMG010000378.1:0-6609 GCA_035275805.1 Blastocatellia bacterium | reverse complement strand
AGGAAGCGACAAAAGGGGCTGCGGCGGCGCGCCAGTTATTGCGGCGCTACGAGCAGGGCGACTATACCCGGCTGGAATTGCTTACGCTGCTGGTTCAAGCTGCGGCGGAACACTCTCCGTCAGAACTCGCTCAGGGGCTACCGGCCGAATGGCTTCAAGCGATCCAAGAGGATACAAGCTCGCCGCCCGGCAGCCCGTCAGATGCGCTTTACATCTCGGGCATACTTGGAGGCCATAACTTCGACTACGAGGCCAATTTCGCCGAAATGCGCCAGACCTGGTACGAGGGGGCATGGAACTGGCACAGGTACTTCGCCTAGTTACGTGGCCCGTGGATATGGCGCCTACTGGTTCGATGATGTGTGGTCGTGAACGATCTTCCACCCCTGCTTGAAGCGGCGGAAGATGAGCGTGTACTGTCCGCCGGGTTTCTTGCCGTCAGACATGGTCAATTCCCAGCGCCCGCGCACGACGGCCGAGTTCGGACCAAGCTGTTGAATGTCGAGGTCGGAGAACTCCAGTTTGCCCATCTCCTTGCCTTCGGCCTGATAGGTTTTGCGGTAACGCTCGATAGTCGCGTCCCAGCCGGATAATTTGCGGCCCCCGGAGAAAAACGTCAGATCGGGCGAACGCCAATACCCGTCCATGAAATCTTCCAGCTTGCCGCCGTTCCAGGCGGCGACCTGGGCGTCGAGAACGGCGCGGATTTCGGCGGCGGTGGATTTCGACGGGCCGGGTTTGCCTTGTTTCGCGGCCTGTTTCGGCTGGGCCTCTTGCGCGCCTTTCTGGGCAATTTGCCCCAACGCGACCGGCGCGATCAGGATTGTCAGGAAGAGTGATAAAAATTTGTATTTCATGCTTATCTCCCCTTACGGGTCTTTTGAGACTTATGCGTCTTAGAGGTCTTTTGGTATAATTGGCGCGCTATGTCCGACAACTACTTCTTGACTCCGGATCAAGGGCCGAACGGCTCCGACAAAAAGTCCCCCTTAGTGGCGTTGCCAGATAAACTAACAGAAAAGTTGGCGCAGTTGGAAGATTTCTTCCGCGTCTCGACGACCTGGGCGCTGGTGTGTCTGGCTCTGATCGCTGGCGGGATGACCGGCCTGGTGTTTACTTATCGCATGAGCCTTTCAGATTACGCGGTCGACGTGGACGGGCTGGCCAATTACAAGCCCAACGAGGTCACGAGGGTTTTCGCGGACGACGGCAAGACTCAGATCGGCGAGCTGGCGCTCGAACGGCGCTTTCCGCTCGAATATAAGGATATTCCCGAACGGATGAAACAGGCGATCCTGGCCATTGAGGACACACGCTTTTACGAGCATCTCGGGATCGACCCGGTGCGATTGACCGGCGCAGTGCTGGAGAGTGTCTTGTATAACCGGCCCGCTCGTGGCACCTCGACGTTGACGCAGCAACTCGCGCGCGGCCTTTTCCTGACCAACGAGAGGACTCAGAGGACTCCGACGCGCAAGCTCAAAGAGGCGCTCTATGCGTTGCAGATAGAACGCGTCTACACGAAAGAACAGATCATAACGCTTTACTGCAACCAGATTTTTCTGGGCGGAGGCGCGTACGGGTTTGAGGCCGCGGCCAATTATTACTTCTCTAAAAAACTTAAAGACCTGACCCTGGAGCAATACGCGCTGCTGGCGGCGCTGCCGAAAGGCCCGCAGCAGTTCTCGCCGATCAATAATCCCAAGGCGGCCAAAGATCGCCGCAATCTGGTGCTGCAATCAATGGCCGACGCCGGATTCGTACCGGAGGAAGAGGCGGAGGCAGCCAAAGCCAAGCCGATCGTGCTACAGGTGGAAGACCCGCGCGGCAAGAACGACCGTTCGCCTTACGCCTATTTCGTCGAAGAAGTGCGACAGGAATTGCAGCGCATCATGGTCGAGGACCATGAGTCGGACGCGATGGATATTTACAAGGCGGGGCTGAGCGTTTACACGACGATCGACGCGCAGGCGCAGAAATGGGCCGTTGAGGCCGTCCGCAAAGGCGCCAGGATGTACGAGCGCCGCCACGGTTGGAGAGTCAAATTCGACAACGTGCTCGAAGAAGGAGGCGGCTCGGTCGAAGATTATCGCGATCCTTCGTGGATCGCCGTGCCGGAAGCCGGCGACATGATGACCGGCATGATCAGGGAAGTGAGCGAGCGCGGCGCGCAGGTGTCCTTCGGGTCTTATTCGGCCTTCATCACGGCCGAGCATACCGAGTCGCTGGGCAAACCGCCCTCGAAGATTTTCAAACGCGGCGACCTGGCGCAGTTCAAGATCGAGTCTGTAGACCGGGCTAAGAGGATTTTGTCGGCCACGCTGGACCCCGAGCCGGACGTTCAGGCCGCGCTGGTCCTGCTGGACGCAAAAACCGGCGAGATCAAGGCCATGGTCGGCGGTTATAACTTCGCCACCAGCAAGTTCAATCACGCTACACAGGCCAACCGCCAAACCGGCTCGGCCTTCAAGCCCTTCATTTACGCGACCGCGATAGAGCAGGGCCTCAGACCCGACGACATTGTCGACGACTCGCCGTTCCAACGCGGCAGCTGGGCGCCGCACAATTACGACGATGACTTCATGGGCGCGATGCCTTTGCGAAAGGCGCTGGCGCTGTCGCGCAACATTCCCGCGGTGCGCGTGTTGGACGAGGTCGGCGTGCAAAACGCCGCCACTCTGGTCAAGCGATTGGGACTGCCCAATCCAATGGCGCCGTTCCTGCCTTCGGCGCTCGGCGCGACCGAAGAGCCGCTGCTGTCGATGGTCTCGGCCTATTCCGCTTTCCCGAACGGTGGCGTGCGCGTCGAGCCGGCTCGCATCCGTAAGGTGGTATATCGCGACGGCAGAGTGCTCGATCATCCTCCGCCCAAGTCGTACAAGGTCCTCTCTGAATACGTGGCCGCACAGATGGTCGACATGATGCGCGGCGCGGTGCAGTACGGAACGGCGACGGCTGCCGGCTCAATCGGGCACGAGCTGGCGGGAAAGACGGGAACGGTCAACGAATTCACCGACGCCTGGTTCATCGGCTATACGCCGAAGGTCGTCTGCGGAGTCTGGATCGGGTACAGCGACAGGAAGAAGCCTCTCGGCAAAGGCGAGTCTGGCGCCTCGGCGGCGCTGCCTTTCTGGATCGACTTCATGCAGAATTACCTGAAGTACAAGCCGAAAGACAGATTTGGCAAGATCCCCGAACTGCCAGACGATCTAAGACTTGTTCAGGCGAACCGCGCGCGTGAGCACGCCAAGGAACTCGCGCGCATCGCTGCTCAAGAGGGCGACATTCTGCCAGGCTCCTTAGACGAGGCGCCGAACCTCGACCCTCTAGCGGGCAGACCTTCGACCCGCGATAAAGCGCCGGTAACGGTGATCAAAGCGGCGCCGCCCATTCGCGAAGAGCGGATCGAAACCCCGCGGCCTGAGCAGCCGAAGATAATCAGACCAACGGTCGAACCCAAGCCTCAGACGTCGGAGGAGCCTGCCAGGAAAGGCAAGAAGGGGAAGGCCGGGAACCCGTAATGACTTGACAAAGACGGCGCCCACGAAAATAATGCCAGACCCCACGAGCTGACCAGATCAGATCTGCGCTCAGCAATCACAAAAACATTTGGAATCTCTGCAACCTTTGTCTGCCATCAGCACTATTTATTATTTGCAGCGAGCTTTGCATGGAGTGGATTCGGCGCAGTGTGGGCTAGCGGTCGGGTCTCGCGATTGAAGCTACGCTCGATACCGCTCGCGGTACTGAATCGGGGAGAGAAGCGCCAGTGTCGTCATCGAACATCACGACGAATACGATTTCGCGAGAGCTTGGGAACGCGCCGATACCGGAGTTGCGTTTCCTGCGGAGCGGCAAGGCTCGAGACATCTATGAAGTTGACGACGATTGTCTGTTGATAGTCGCGACCGACCGCATCTCCGCCTTCGATTGCGTGCTGCCGAACGCCATTCCACATAAGGGCCGAGCGCTCACTCAACTTTCCAGATTCTGGTTCGACCGTTTCTCGACGCTCGTCCCAAACCACATGATCGCGGCTGACGTGAACGAGTTCCCGGCGGAACTGTTGGCGCCGCTGTCGCACGAATCGAAAGAGCTGCTAGCCGGACGGTCGATGCTCGTGCGCCGCGCCGAAGTGATCCCCTTTGAATGCGTAGTCCGTGGCTATCTGGCGGGATCGGGCTGGAAGGATTACCTGCGGACAGGCGCCGTCTGCGGCCACAGTCTGCCCGATGGCTTGGTAGAGTCGGCCGAGTTGCCTCGCCCGATCTTCACCCCTGCTACAAAGGCCGAAGAAGGGCATGACATCAATGTCTCCGTTGATGAGATGTCCCGGTCGCTCGGCGAAGACTTGACAGGGCGGCTCGAAGAGATCAGCCTGAAAATTTACACCGAGGCCGCCGCGTACGCCGAGACGCGCAGCGTCATTGTTTGCGACACCAAGTTTGAATTCGGATTAATAAACGGACAATTGACCCTCGTGGATGAAGTGTTGACCCCGGATTCATCCAGGTTCTGGCCGCGGGACGCCTACGCGCCTGGTAGACCGCAGCCGTCTTTCGATAAGCAATTTGTGCGCGATTACCTTGAGACACTCGATTGGGACAAGCGACCTCCTGCGCCCCCGCTCACGCCTGAAGTTACGAGGATAACCAGCGAGAAGTATCTCGAAGCATATCGCCTGCTCACCGGCCACGATCTCTTGATTGCGGATTGCGGATCGCGGATTGCGGATTGAAGATAGCTTTCAATTACGTTCTCCGCTTTTTGCGATTTCAGATTGCCGATTGAGGACCAAAAATCCGCAATCCGCAATCCGCAATCGAAGGAGGAAGCCCATGAAAATGGAACTTGAAGCGATTATCGACCAGATGATCAATCGCGGCATTCTCTTTGACGAGGCTGTGAAGGAGTTTGAAAAGAACTTCATTCTTAAAGTTCTCAGCCGCCATAACAACAATCTTTCCAAGGCCGCTGAAGCTCTGGGTATTCACCGCAACACTCTCAGCAAACGCATGCTTGAATACGCCAATGGTTTTAACGGGAATGGGAACGGGAATGGGAACGGGAACGGGCACGGGCACAAGAATGGACACAAACGCGCGCAGCCGAAACGAAGAGGATCGAGAATTGCGGATTGAGGATTGCGGATTTTCGACTGCTGTTCTCCGCTTTCTTTTTGCCGCTGCGTTTATTTCATTCCACAGTATTGATTATTGATTCTCGCCTTCTCAAATCCACAATCCGCTATCCACAATCCACAATCCGCAATCGGAAGATCCTCGACCCTTAAACCTCAAATTTTTATTCTGGTTGTTGACAGGGCAACACCCGATTCATATACTTAGCGCTCCCAAGCGGAGAGTGCTAATACCAAATAGCTTGATATATGGCTGGCTATAAAACTTGAGCGTTAGACACTCAAGGAGCCCGGCTGCGTTTGGGATAGGCCAAAACATCAATCACAATCAAACATTGAAAGGAGTTTTTCGATGGCAGTAAGCATTCGTCCACTCAACGACCGCATCATCGTGCGCCGGATGGAGGAGCAGGAACAGATGCGTGGCGGTTTATACATTCCCGACACGGCGAAAGAGAAGCCGCAGGAAGGCGAGGTTCTGGCGGTAGGCAACGGTAAGCTGCTTGACAGCGGGCAGCGCATCGCGATCGACCTCAAAGCCGGTGACCGCATTCTGTTCGGCAAGTATTCCGGGACCGAGATCAAGCTCGACGGCGAGGATTACCTGATCTTGCGCGAGGACGACGTGCTCGGCGTTGTAGAGACCACGGCCAAAGGCAAGGGCGCGAAGTAAGCCTAAACATTAGGGAGGAATTTAGAAGTTATGGCAAAGCAAGTTATCCACGGGGAAGATTCACGTCAGGCGATCCTGCGCGGCATCAATCAGCTGGCCGACGCGGTCGCGATCACGCTCGGGCCCAAAGGGCGCAACGTGGTAATCGATAAGAAATTCGGCTCGCCGACGATCACCAAGGACGGAGTGACGGTGGCCAAGGAAATCGAGTTGAAAGAGCCGCTCGAGAACATGGGCGCGCAAATGGTGCGCGAGGTCGCGTCGAAGACTTCGGACGTGGCCGGCGACGGCACGACCACAGCGACCGTCCTGGCCCGCCAGATTTTCAAAGAGGGCGTCAAGACGGTGGCCGCCGGCGCCAACCCGATGGCCTTGAAGCGCGGCATCGAGAAGGCCGTCGAGAGGGCGGTCGAGGCTATCAAGGATCAATCCAAGCCGGTCAAGGGCGACGCCATCGCCCAGGTCGGGACGGTTTCGGCCAACGGCGACCAGACCATCGGCGGGATCATCGCCGAGGCGATGAAGAAGGTCGGCAAAGACGGCGTCATCACCGTCGAAGAGTCGAAGTCGCTCGACACGCTGCTCGAAGTGGTAGAGGGCATGCAGTTCGACCGCGGCTATCTGTCGGCCTATTTCGTGACCGACCCCGAGCGCATGGAGGCGACGCTCGAGAACGCGCTGATCCTGCTCAACGAGAAGAAGATCAGCTCTATGAAGGATCTGCTGCCGTTGCTCGAGCAGGTGGCCAAACTGGGCAAACCGCTGTTGATTGTCGCGGAAGATGTCGAGGGGGAAG
>DATEMG010000377.1:0-3962 GCA_035275805.1 Blastocatellia bacterium | reverse complement strand
CCGAACCGTACTGGGAATCAGCGGTTTTGACGCGTCTGGGGGCTCTTCATATTGACCTGACCGAATTCGAACAGGCGAAAGACTATTTCAGCCGCGCCGTCATTGCGATGAAAGCCGCCGGCGATCGGAGGGGCGAGGCGTCCGCGCAGAATGGAATTTGCGGAGCGCTCCACTATCTGGGCGATCTGAAAGGAAAAGCCGAATGTCTAGACGCGTTGATGGCGATTTATCGTGAACTCGGCCACCGGCTGGGAGAGGCCAATGCGCTTTCCAACAAAGCCGTCACATTCATGGGCATGAGCGATTACCCGGCAGCGCTCGAATCGGGGCGCCAGGCCTTGCTCGTCTTCCAGGCGGAAAAGGATCGCCGCCAGGAAGCGTTCGTACTCAATAACCTCGGGGAAATTTACCGACAGATGCAGGAACACCAGCTCGCGCTCGATCATTACGAACGCGCGCTGGCGATCCTGCGCGAGAGGAACGACAGGCGCAACATGGGGCTGACCTTGGGAAACCTTGGCGTAAGCTACGGGGACCTGGGCGATCTTCCTCGCGCTCTCGATCATTTCCGTCAGGCGATTGAAATCAGCGACGAATTCGGCGACCGGCGAAACAAATCCCTCTTCTTGGAAAGCGTCGGCCTGATTTGGCAAAGGTTGGGCGAAACCGCCAAAGCGTTTGACGCGCTAACACAATCGCTTGAGTTGGCGCGCGCGGTTGGGGATCGCAACGCGCTAGGCGCTGCGCTTACATCGCTCAGCGAACTCTATCTGCTCCGCGGCGAAAATGAGAAGGCGCGCGATTCGCTCACGGAGGCGCTGGAACTCGCGCGCGCCTCAGGCAAGCCGCTCATGGAAGCCGCCGCCATCAGGCAAATGGGAAAACTTGCCGTGGCGTACGGAAATCCGCAAGAAGCGATCCGGCTTTTTCAACAATCACTTTCGTTGGCTCGCGCGATCGGCGCCCTGGCAATCGAACGCGAGGCGCTCATCCAACTCGCGCGGACCGAACGCGAGCGAAACAATTTCAACGAGGCGCGCGATCATTACGAAAAAGCGATCGCTTTAACCGAATCGTTCCGCGCCAAAATCCTCCGTCAAGAACTACGCGCCAGTTTCCTGGCCGAGTGGCAAGACGAATACGAACAGTACATAGATCTTTTGATGCAAATGCATCAGCGGAGCCCGAATGCGGCGCACGCCGCAGCCGCGTTCGGAATCAGCGAAAGGGCCCGCGCCCGCAGCTTGCTGGAAACACTCGCCGAAGCGCGCGCCGGCGTCCGGCAAGGCGTCGACGCCGATTTACTTGCCGAAGAACGCCAACTGGCAGACCGGATAAGCCTAAAAGAACGACAGCGCTCGAAATCGGTAAGCAATCCGCAGGCGGCGCGACAAACGGAAGCTTTGACCAAAGAGCTCGACGCCCTGCTAGATCAATATCGCGCCTTACAAAGCCGCATACGCGCCACCAGCCCGCGTTATGCGGCTTTGACCAAACCTCAACCTCTGACCGCCCAGGAAGTTCAGATCGAGTGTCTAGACCCTCAAACCGTGCTGCTCGAATTCGCGCTCGGCAAAAAACGGAGCTGGCTCTGGGCCATCACCCCGGACACCATCACCAGCGTCGCGCTCCCACCCCGCGCCGAAATCGAAACGTCGGCGCGCAAAATCTATGAACTGCTGACTGTGCGTCAATCGAAGAAAGACATGACCGAGCAACAGCGACAAGCTCTCATAGACGCGGCCGATGCAAAATTCCGAACCGAGGCGGCGGCGATGAGCCGTATGCTGTTCGGGGACGTCGCTTCCAAGCTGCGGCGAGAGTGGAAAGGCAAACGGTTGGCTATCGTCGCGTCCGGCGCATTGGAATACGCGCCGTTCGCCGTATTGCCACTGCCGGAGACGGAGGGACGGAGAGCGGGAGAAGACGGGGAGACGGGGAGACGGGGAGACGGAGAGACAGGGCGACAGGGCGACGGGGAGACAGGGAGAAAAGGAAAATCTCGCCCCGTCGCCCCGTCTCCCCGTCTCCCCGTCGCCTTCACTCCCCTGATCTCGAGCCACGAGATCGTCAACCTGCCGTCAGCCTCGGCGCTCGCCCTCATCCGCCGCGACCCCCCCGGGCGGCAGGCGACCCCGAAGATGCTGGCCGCCCTGGCCGATCCAGTCTTCGGCGCAGATGATCCACGCCTGGCAGCCGCAAGAAAAAAAACCTCTCCGAACGGCTTGATCGTCAGCGCCCGATCGGCGGAATCTTCATCCGCCTCTTCCACGCTGCCATCGGAGCTTGCGCGTTCGGCCCAGAGTTTTCATCGCGACGGTTTCGGTCGCCTCGTGTTTTCCAACGAGGAGGCCGAATCTATCACGGGATTTGCGCCCAAAGGTTCGACGCTCAAGGCCACAGGCTTCGAGGCCAACCATCAGCTCGTCGCAAGCGGAGAACTGAGCCGGTACCGCATCGTCCATTTCGCCACTCACGGACTGATCAACAGCGAACATCCCGAACTCTCGGGTCTGGTGCTTTCGCTCGTGGATGAAAATGGAAAGGCGCAGGACGGCTTCCTGCGAATGAGCGAAATCTTCAACCTGGAACTGCTCGCCGACCTCGTGGTCCTGAGCGCCTGCCAGACCGCGCTCGGCAAGGAGATCAAAGGCGAAGGACTGGTCGGACTGACTCGCGGGTTTATGTACGCCGGCGCCGAGCGCGTCGTGGCCAGCCTCTGGCAGGTGGACGACCAGGCGACGGCGCAACTGATGCAATATTTCTATCGCGGGATGTTGAAAGAAAACCTGCGCCCGGCGGCGGCTTTGCGCGCGGCGCAGATAGAGATGTCAAAAAGCTCTCGCTGGTCGCCGCCTTACTACTGGGCCGGTTTCGTAACGCAGGGCGAGTGGCGGTGATCCATGTCCCCCCCAAAAATCCGCGACATGTTTTTTCGTCTGGCGCCAGTAGTAAGTGAATGGGCGGTCAGTCGCTGATGCGCTTTGTTCGCTATAACGCCCACCCCTTGCCACCGGACATTGATCCGCTGCTTACATTTTCATACAGAGCAGTACTGCGCGTAAGCGAGTGGGCGATCTTGCGAGGTCGCCCACTCGCCTACGCGCGGCGCTGTTCCACTCAGCCTTCCACAATTTTCCCACCACGAAAATTCCGCGACATGTTTTTTCGTCTGGCGCCAGTAGCAATTGAGGGCATGGTCGGTATCCGGCGCGCTCTTTCGATGGCGATGAGACACGGATTCAACTTGTCTTGTCGCAACACGACAGATTTAGTCGAGAAGGAGGATCGCAATGAAACAGTTCAAGCAGAGGATAACGGCAGCCGCTGGCGCGATATTGATCGCATTGACGCTGGCCGGGCTTAACGCCGATCAGGCCCTCGCTCGGGGCAAGGCGCGAAAAGGAGCAAAGGTTCGCACGGGCGGCGACGCGAAGGGGCGCATGTCCACTCTGCAAAACTCCGAAAACGTCCGATCACAAGCGGAGCGCAGGAATGCCGCCGGAACAGGAGCTTTTTCAATAGATATCGGAACCTCCGAAAGCATCAGACCACAAATTGAGAAAGCGCGTCGGATGAAGACTTACGAGAATGTCTCTGACGCCGACATCGCCCCCGCGATTCGCGCAAGATCGCGTAAACGCGCAATACAGTAAAACCAACCAGGTCTCACTGATCGTCAGGCGATAAGCGCGACCCGGTTCAAACAAATTCGAGCAGGAGGTGTTATGCGAATCATCATTCCCATGTATAAATCGTGGCTCGCGACGGCCGCGCTCGTAGCGGTTCTCACGGCATTTTTCGCCAATGGGCTGTTGGCCGCGCCAACGACAAAGTCGAAGCCCGCGACTATTCAGCAGCAGACTCCGGCGCCTGGGACGCTGTCGATCATTGCCATCCTGATTGGCCTGGTCGAACGTCAAGTCGCCATCTATGTGCCGAGCGGTTATCGGGCGGGAACA
>DATEMG010000376.1:0-2085 GCA_035275805.1 Blastocatellia bacterium | reverse complement strand
TGACCGACTGACCGAAGCATGCAGGCAAGGATGCCTGCGCTCCCAGGATGTTTGCACTACCTTCTCGGAGGAGGGGGCAATGTTTTCAATCACTGATTATCGGCAAATCATCAAGCGTTCTTTCTTGACTGCGGCGCTGCTCGCCGCGTTGATCTGCATTGGCGTCGCGATAAATGCGGTGTCGGCGAGCCGCGCGGCGAGTGGTTTTGAGCTGGCGAATGATCTCCCGCGCGGGGCGGTCGTTTACGCGCAGTTCAAAGACTTGCCGGCGGCGATCAAGCAGTGGGACGAGTCAGAGCTGAAGGGGCGCTATCTGAAAAGCGTCAATTACCAGAAGTTGTGGAGCCGCCATCTGGCCAACAAGCTTTTCTCGCGCTGGGAGGAGTTCAACGGCGCCACGGGTTTTCCGCTCAGCCTGTCGGCGTTCGGCGCCGTCGCGGACAACCGCGCCGCCGTCGCAGTTTACGACATCGGGCGTTTGGACGTGATCGTGATCGCGCCGCTCAGCGAAGCGAAGTTCGCCGCCACTCAGTTCTTTCAAAGCAAAGACAACTTCGAAGAGGTCGAGGCGCCCGGCGGGACGGTTTATTACCTGAGCGACGTCGAGGCTGACAGCGGGCGTCAGAAGCAGCAGATCGGATTCGCGCAATTGAAAGGCAGATTCGTTCTCGCCACCAGCGAAAAACTTCTGCTGCGGACAATCGCCAACATTGGCGGGCGGGCGAAGAAGGACCGGATGACCGACGAGCCTTCTTTTCAAACGCTCAGCAAAACCACTGCGCCGCATTTCATGACGGTCTGGGTCAATCAAACGCAGCTCAACGACGACTGGTATTTCAAACGCTACTGGGCGATGAGGAACGCTGAAGACCTGAAACACTTGCGCGCCGGGATCTTCGACCTGGAGTTGCAAAATAACCGTTGGGTCGAGCGGCGCGAATTCCTTCTCGACGGCCGCGCGCCGAACCCCGGCGAGGCGGCCCCGAAACAGTCGCTGCAACAGATAGAGCGGTTGATCCCCGCAGACGCCCCCTTCGCACAGATACGCGCCGTCGGCGGTGATCAGAACTCGGCGGCTGAGATGATCCGCGACTCGCTATTTGACGGAAAGGTCGAGGCCGCCAAGGGCAGGCGTGATTGGAGTTGGAGTCGCTACGACAGCAGCGATTTCGAGGTCGCCGATGAAGATGAGGATTCTTACGGCGGCAGCCGATATTCGTATCTGAGCGACAGATACAATCTCGACGTTGACGACGCCGATGACGCGCGTGAGCGCGGCGCGGGCGAAATTGACGACGCCGCGGTCAGGTTGAAAGGCGAAGAGGGACTCATAGCCGCGCTGCGTTCGACGCTGCAAACGGCGAGGCCTTCAGTGGTGGCGAAGATCGCCGAACCTCACGCGGTCGAAGGCCCGCTCTTCGCCGAATTCAGACGGGCGGCGATCATCGCGCTCGACGACCCGCCGGCGCTCGAACGGGCGCCGCTCGAACGCGCGATAACAGGGCTTGCGGCGAGCCGGCTGATGATCGCCGGAGCGCCGACGTCATTCGAGTGGAGCGACCGAAGCGCGAACGGCGCCGAGTGGCGCGAGATGCGGCTGCCTATGCTGGGCCGTGCGGTCGGCTACGGGTTGCGCGGAAGGCATCTGATCATATCGAACAACACGGAGCTTCTCGCGTCATTGATGACCGGCGTTCAATCGAAGCGCGACATACAGACCCAATCGCCTGTTCACGAACTGACGGTGATCCGATTAGGCGCTCGCCGGACGGCCTTCGATCCAATTTTCTCGAAGCTGGACGAGCCGCGGATCAAGTTTTACTGGAAAGAGCGTCGGGGCAAAGAGTTCAAACAGATCGGCCCGAATGAGCCGTCAATGGAGTTCTTCTCCGGCGAGATCGCAAGCCTGCTCGACGTGGCCGCTCCTGTTGAACAGATTCGCATTCAACGGAGCTATGCTGGCGGCAGGTTGCGCGAGGAAGTGACGGCGATTTTGAAGTGATTTCCGAAAAACGCGCTGACATAAATGTTAATCAGTGCGACCAGGACGACAATTTTGTCTGACCCGTGAAGCCACTATTTATA
>DATEMG010000375.1:0-4713 GCA_035275805.1 Blastocatellia bacterium | reverse complement strand
TTGTCGCTGCGGGCATGTGGACAAGGCCAACCGAACCACGCAATCTACATTTCGCTGTGTCGTTTGCGGCTATTCGCATAATGCCGATTACGTCGCTTCCCACAATGTCGCCGCTCGATACGTTGAAAGGCGATGCGAGTCTGTAACTACTCGCCCCGAGTCCACCCCTTAGGGCAGGGCTAAGAAAGCCGCCTGCTTCCAGCTGGCGGAATAGTTACAGCTACTTCAGCCCCTTCATTATCTCAACATGCGCTTCGAGGATATGAGTTGTCTGTTCGGGCTTCGGCTCAAGTGACCAGTCGCCGTGATCAAAAGTACCGCCCAGAATGATCCCGTCGCGGCGTGGGAACATATAACCGCCTCCCATGTAACAGTAGTCAATCTCTGCTTGCGGCAGCAGCACTTCTAGTTGACCACGCACGGGCCCCAGTTTCTCATCACCAAAAAGCGCGCGCGCGCCCAGTCCGGCGCAATTGAAGATAACCGGCTCGGGCAGACGCGCAATCTCTTCACGACTGCGGAACTCCTTAACCACCATCTTGCCGCCGGCGATATAGAAGTCGCGCAAGAGCGCGTTGAGGTAGATGGAAGGTTCGATCAGCATCGTGCTGTACTGACGCGCGTAAGGCGCGCCGAAATAACGATTCGCGTCTCTGTGAAACTTGTGTTCAGGGTAAAGATCATTGCCGCCCGGCATTTCGCTCGTGAACTCCTCTTCGTTGCCGTACAGTTCGAAGGTATCTATCCAGCGCACGCCATACTCGGGGCCGACGAGCAGTTGAAAGGCCCGGTTGGAAATGCGACACGCTTGGCGAAACTGTTCGACGAACTTCGCTGAAACAGCTTCGGGCTCATAGAGCGAGCTCGGATACCAGAATCCTCCGGCAATGTTTGACGTCGTGTCGGGCGGCAGGTCGCGGGCATAGATGGTCACTGTGCCTGGGCCATCCTGAAACCTGCGTTGGAGCAGGCGCGCGGTTGACAGGCCATTGACGCCGCAGCCGATCACGGCAAAGCGCCGCTGCGCCGACCGCAAACCGCGCTGCGGACGAGTCGTCCGCGTCCCCACAAAGTCCCGCGCGAGAGCCACGGCCAGTGACGCCGTTCCCCAAGAAAGTGTGATCCCGGCGCCGCCGTGGCCGTAGTTATGGATGAGCAGTTTTTCGCCGAGTCGCTCGGCGTCCACTACGAACCCCTCGGCGCGATACGGCCTGAGGCCGACCACTTCGCGAATAAGCCGGTCGCGTGAAACTTTGACCGGCGCGAAGGTACGTTCAGCCTTGTGTCCGGCGGCAAAAGCGAGCGGCTGCGCCGTGCGCGCAGTTGCTAGAAAAGTACTCGCCGCTAAGGCGCTACGTAGAAACGCACGACGATTGCTTTCAACACCGGCATGGTTGGACAAGGTGGCCTCCAAGCTAACTGCAGAACCTACTTAAATTGTCGGCGACAGTACTCATGAGATATGAATACCACATAGAGCGACCACTTGTTAATCAAGCGAAGCAGCTCACGACCGCTCCCGCGATCGCTACGTCCGCCTGTTCAGCGCCCGGACGATGCGTCGACGGGCATTGAAGCGACCTCTTCGGCGGCGCCGTCCTCGATTTCCATCAGGGCGGGCGCGAAGAAGCCCGCGATTCCCATCGCCACGCAGGCAATTCCACCGGCCAGGTACCAGACGCCGACGCCCACGATCTCGGCCACCGGGGCGGCCATGATCAGACCCAGCGGCGCAACCGCGCCCGCGAGGCTCGCGACGAGCGAAAAGACGCGCCCCTGATAGTCCGGCGCTATGGTGGCCTGGAGGATGGCGTAAATCGGTCCGTTGAGGAGCGGCACGATCAGCCCCACGCACGACATAGAGACGAGCGCCCACAGAAACGAGGACGCCGGAGTGAGGCCCACCGCGGTCACCGACACGCCAAGCGCGGTCATCGCCGTCAAGGTAGTGACTATCCGCTTGCGAAAGCCGCCCCAGGCGCCGAGCGCCACACCGCCCACGATCAACCCAATGCCTAAAGCCGAGCTGAGCCATCCGAACTGCGCGGCTCCACCGTTCAGCCGCTGGAGGACGAGCAGCGGCAAGAGCGAGAACGCGGGCACGAGGAGCGCGTTGATCAGAGCAGCCATTGCGATCAGCGTCCGATGTCCGCGGCGCCGCACGAGATAGCGAAAGCCTGCGGCGGTCTCCGCCCACACGGAGCTCTGGCCGAGGCCGTCGGAGGGGGTCGGACGGGGGACGCGGATCGCAAGAAGCGGCAGAATCGCCAGCAGCGCCGTTCCGACGTCGACCATCATCACGCCCGTCATCGAGAAGATTGCAAGAAGCAGCGCGCCGAGCGGCGCCGCAACGATGGTGAGGAGTCCCTGCATGCTCTGGTTGAGACCCTGGATGCGCGTGAGGTGCTTTTCCGGGACCATCAGCGTGGTCGATGCCGTCATGGCGGGAGAGTGGAACGCTGCCCCGAGCGCGCGCAGAAAGAGTAGCGCTAAGACGTGCGGGATGTCCGCGATTCCCGCGAAGAAAAGCCAGGCTAGCAAGAGAGAAGCCACCGCCACGAACCCATCGGCCGCCAGCATCACGGTCTTGCGGCTCCAGCGATCGATCAGTGCGCCGATCACCGGTCCCAGCACGATCGGAGGCAGCAGGCCCAGCAGCGTGGCGGTCGCCAGAATGGAGGCCGACCCGCTTGTCTCCGTGAGCCACCAGATCAACGCGAACTGGACCGCTTGGCTTCCGACCAGGGAAAGCGACTGGCCGGTCCAAAGGATGAAGAAGGGCCGCATGGGGCGGTCCGGCGAGGGTTCCGCCTCGATGGTCGATTGCGCATTAGTTTGAGTGTGGGTTATTTCCTACCTCCTGTTTTCCCGGTTCACCACACGAATTCTTAATACGTTTGGGCGGTATCTGCAGACTCACGCGATCTCAGGCCTGGGGTCTAGGTTAATCATCACGCATCGCTATGAACATATCCGAGGTGAATAATTATAGCTATAGGCGCCCCTTCTGGAATTAGGCATGACTGCTGAAACGCGCTGTTTCAGACATGTCCTTTCGGGGGCCGGGGTTGACCAATTTATCGCCAAGTCAAACCCGGCCCCGAAAGAACACTCTCAAGTTAAATCCGCTACGGGTGATTCTAGAGTAGAATAAACACCGATCCCAAGAGAACTGCGACGAAAACAATGTTTTGTTCAAATTGCCTGTGATTTGTCAAATCGAATTCGGCAAAGCATCATTGGATGTATTCGAATTTCCTGGAAGGCCCGGAAAAGCCGAGAAGGCTCAGGCTGAAGAGATAACTATGAACAAAGAATTGCCGCGCTTGCGCAGAGGACTAGACATTTTTCCGTCGCCGGTTTCCGACCGGCCCGGGTTGCTGTTCCGCGACCCGTTCCGCTACACCAATGAGATTCTGATCATCCCGCCGCTGCTCGTCGCCGCGCTGAATTTCTTCGACGGCGAAAGTACAATGCTCGACGCTCAGGCCTACGTCTCGAAACTCGCCGGCCAGTTGATCCCAGGCGAGATTATTGAATCGATGGTCGGCGCGCTGCGCGAAAACGGCTTTCTGGAGACCGAGGAGTTCGAGCGATTGCGCGACGCGCGCCATGCCGAATTCGCCGCAGCCGCCTCGCGGATGCCCGCGCATTCAGGCTCCGGCTATCCCGACAAGGCGGAGGAGTTGCGAAAACAACTCGACGAATATCTGCGCGACCACTGCGCCCCCGCGCCCGATCCGATCATAGGGCTTGCGGCGCCGCACGTCAGCCCCTGGGGCGGCTGGGAATGTTACGCAGCGGCATACGGCCGCCTGAGCGGGGCGGCTGGCGAGCAATTGAAGAACAAGACCGTCGTGCTCTTAGGCACCTCGCATTACGGCGCGCCCGAAAAATTCGGGTTGACGCGCAAACCCTTTGTAACGCCCCTTGGGACGTTACGACCCGACACCGAACTGATTGATCGGTTGGCTTCGCAAGCGGACGGCGCGGTGGCGATGGAGGATTACTGCCACGCAATCGAACACTCGATCGAGTTTCAATGCGTCTTCCTGCAGCAGATGCTCGGCTGCGACTTCAAAATCGTGCCCATCCTGTGCGGCCCGTTCGCGAAGGCGCTGCGCGCTGGCGAACCGCCGGAGCGAGACGATAACGTGATGCGCTTTTTCGACGCGCTCGGCGAAATGGCCGAAGCCAACGGCTCGCGCCTCTTCTGGGTGATGGGCGTCGACCTGGCCCACGTCGGAATCCGGTATGGCGACAATCTGGTCGCCCGCGCCGATCAGGACGAGATGCTGGAAGTGAAAGAGGAAGATCAAGAGAGGTTGAAGCGCGTCTGTGAGGGCGACGGCGACGAGTTCTTCGAGTTGGTCAAACCCGAGCAGGATCGTTTGAAATGGTGCGGATTTTCGCCGCTCTACACCTTCCTGAGTTCGATGCGGAACGTTCAAAACATTCAGGGCGACGTGCTGCGCTACGACCAGTGGAACATTGACGAGCGATCGGTTGTCAGCTTCGCCGCCGTCGAATTCGTCTCGAAAAATGGGGAGTAGGGAGTAGGGAGTGGGGATAGGAAATGGCATCTTTTTCCCCATTCCCTCACGCATGTCTGAGGTGAAATCTGCTACGCCATCTGTCGACGGCGCGGCGCCAATCCACAGGCTCCACAATCTCCTTTTCTTCCGCCTCAGGCCCCTGCATGAACGCCTGGCG
>DATEMG010000374.1:0-2754 GCA_035275805.1 Blastocatellia bacterium | reverse complement strand
GACAAAAATCTCCTGGTCGTCGCGCTAACTCCTGCCAATCCCTTGCGGTGTTCCTGGCACGGCAATTGGTAATTAAAGGGCGGAGGTGATTATGGATGTTCCACGCAGTGCAACAATCAAACGCAACAAGCGTATTCGCCGCATCCTTTATTTGATAGTGGCGGTTGCCGCCATAGGCGTCGTGACGGTGCTATTGTCAAAGCTACAACCCGCCCCGCCCAGCGTCGAGAGCGGCACAGTCGTGTCCGGCGAGGTCAAACGCGGCCAGATGATCCGCAACGTGCATGGCCTCGGCGCGCTCGTGCCCGAAGAGATTCGCTGGATTCAAGCGGGCGTCAATGGGCGCATCGAGAAACGCACCGTCAAGCCCGGCGACACCGTCAGGGAAGACACTGTGCTGATCGAAATGAGCAATCCTGAACTCGAACGCGACGCGCTCGACGCGCAAACACAACTCGTCGCAGCCGAAGCCGAGCTTGCGAACCAGCGCGTGCTATTGCGCAGCCAATACCTCAACCAGAAAGCCCAGGCCGCCTCTGTGCGGGCCGATTACACCAGGGCGAAAATCATGTCTGAAACCGACGCCGCGTTGTTTAATGAGCGCGTGGGTTCCGAGCGCACTTACAGGCTCTCAAAAAGCACGGCTGATGAATTGGCCGAGCGCGCGCAGATCGAACAGGAGCGCCTGGAGATCGCCGCCGATTCGATCAAAGCTCAGATCGCTGTTTACGAAGCGAGGGTGCGGCAGTTCAAGGCGCTCTACGACCTGCGGAGCAAGCAACTCGACGCGCTCAAAGTCCGCGCCGGTCTCAGCGGCGTCGTGCAGGACGTTGCGGTACAGGTCGGCCAACAGGTCACAATCGGCGCCAACCTGGCCCGCGTCGCCGATCCGTCGAAGCTGAAAGCCGAAATCCGGATCGCCGAAACCCAGACAAGAGACATCGCCTTCGGGCAGCGCGTCGAGATCGACATGCGCAACCTCGGAATCGTCGAAGGACACGTGATGCGCATCGCCCCCGCCCCCACACAGGGAACCCTGGCTATAGATGTCGCGCTAGACGGGGAATTGCCCAAAGGCGCGCGTCCCGATATGAGCGTTGACGGCACGATAGAGCTCGATCGGCTGAAAGACATCCTATACGTTCAGCGCCCTGCGAGCGGCCAGGAACAGAGCGTGATCACGCTCTTCAAGTATGTCGATGACGGTAAAGAAGCCGTGCGCGTGCAGGTCAAGCTGGGGCGCAGTTCCGTTACAGACGTCGAAATCCTGGAAGGATTGAATGTCGGCGACCGGGTGATCCTGTCCGACACTTCGCAGTTCGATTCGGTGAATCGCATCCGGTTGAATTGAAGGAGAGCAAGGGCGAAAGTAAGGCGGTATAGAAGCGGTCATATAAAGAGCGCGGAATTATTCCCGAGCTTCCCAGCTTCTCAATACTTTGCCGACGGCGCTCTCGACTTCCAGGCGCGACTCCCACCTGCTGTAACCTCGCGCCAGCAGGCGGTCGTAGTCGGTTTCCTGGTGTCGAATGTGCGCGATTACCGCCAACCGCACGGCCTCTTCACCCAAGCTCTTCGCCGAAGCAGACCTGCCCACGCGCCCGCTATATTTTCGGCATGCGTGTTCGGCTATTGTGGTTTCTCTTTCCTTGGGGCAGGCAGGGAAGAGTTCTCGCACTCGCTCGGCGAACCGCTCCACGTATTCCCTGTCCACCTCCTCTCGACGGACGGCTTCGCGCTCTCTGCGTCGCTCTCTGACTTCGCTGTCGGCCAGACATTCCTCTTCGGCTTTTTCCAGCGCCTGCTCATCGACCAGCAGCCCTTGCCTCTCGTACCAGTTCCGCGCGCGGCTCCATTTTAAGACCACCGCCGAGAGCGTCGAATGTTTTTTCGCCCGCCGCGTCAGCGCCGCGTCGCCTGAGGGAAGAAAGACCAGATGATCCAGATCGGCGCAGGCCAGACACAACGCGCCTTTCTCTTTGACCAGCGTGATCCAGGCTTTAGAACCGAGATTATCGCCACACTCGACGCACGCGGATTCGCGGGTCGAGATGAAGACCTTGAGTTCTTCGGTGGAGTTCGATTGCGAGGCCATAACACTTCTCACCAATATTTCATGTGTGGCTGACTTAGCGCCGCTTTCGCTTTTGCTCGCCCATAAAAATTACTCTTTTGAGGCGCGATGCGGCGGAGGGTGTTTCTCGGCAAGTATCAAGATGCGCCGCAAATTGACGACATTCTCTCGGTTCAGGCGTAGTTCCACAATTGTAGCGCGTCCAGTCGGAGTCAGCCCGATCAATTCAGTGAGGTCACGACTCCATGCGAAGTGTTCTTCCCAATCATCTCTACGTGGGTGAAAGAGCGGGACCTCCCGTAATGTGATCGGGTCAATGCCTGTCGTTTTGGTGTATTTGAAATTATTGCAGCCTTGACATGCGCGCGCCAGATTGTCCTCCGCGCTGTCGCCGCCGAGGATTTCTGGAACGATATGCTCGGTTGAAAATGGGTCTGGCGAATAGGCTTCCTGACTGATGCAATACTCGCAACAAGAATGTGCGCGTTCACTGACCAGCCGTTGGAGCCGTCGGGAGATTTTGCGCTTTTTCATGCGGCTGCCGGTTTAATTCCCAACTGCTCCATCACTTCATCGAGCGTGACGCCCCGCAAACGGGCCAACTCAAGCAGGTGCTTTATCCGTTCGACGTTCAAGCGTTCGGATTCATCAGTCAGCCGGATCAATTCCTGAAGCTCATC
>DATEMG010000373.1:0-17300 GCA_035275805.1 Blastocatellia bacterium | reverse complement strand
GAGGAAGACAACCATGGCCGGCACCCCGACCTGGCGGGCCAGCAGGATGTGCTCCCGGGTCTGCGGCATCGGCCCGTCGGTGGCGGCCACGACCAGGATCGCGCCGTCCATCTGGGCGGCGCCGGTGATCATGTTCTTGACATAGTCGGCGTGGCCCGGGCAGTCGACGTGCGCGTAGTGTCGGTTCTTGGTCTCGTACTCGACGTGGGCAGTGGCGATGGTGATGCCGCGCGCCTTCTCTTCAGGAGCGTTGTCGATCGAGTCGAAGCTGCGGAACTGGATCTTCGGATTATTCTTAGCCAGCACCTTGGTGATGGCCGCAGTCAAAGTGGTCTTGCCGTGGTCTACGTGGCCGATGGTCCCGACGTTGACGTGCGGCTTGGTACGGTCAAATTTCTCTTTCGCCATGTTTCAATTCTCACCCTGTCTGTCAGGATGGTGGTTGACGGTACCGCGCGCGTAAGCAAGCGGCAACCAAAGAGACAGCCGCTTGCTTACGCGCGCGGCATTGTCATTAAAATCGAAAGCCCACAACCGGACTTGAACCGGTGACCTCGTCCTTACCAAGGACGCGCTCTACCAACTGAGCTATGTGGGCTTGACTTGTTTTGGAGCGGGCGACGGGATTCGAACCCGCAACAACTAGCTTGGAAGGCTAGTGCGCTACCATTGCGCTACGCCCGCCCGCTCTCAAATCTCAAGTCTGAAATTTGAGATTCCAATGCAGGGGGTAGGATTTGAACCTACGTAGGACTGTCGTCCGCCGGGTTTACAGCCCGGTGCCATTAACCACTCGACCACCCCTGCGCGAAAGCCCTGCAAAACCACCAGAGCCGGTGAAGGGACTTGAACCCCCGACCTACTGATTACAAATCAGTTGCTCTAGCCAACTGAGCTACACCGGCATAGGTCACATCACACTACTAGCCATCGAAAAAGAGCATCACCACCAAAACGCGCATACTAGCAACGTGGACTAATTTTTGCAAGCGCCTGACTTACATTCTAATTTTAGTCAGGAGATTTTCCTCTCGTGTTTTGCTCTATTTGCGCAATCTGATCAGCCCCTTGAGTTCGTCCATGAACTCGGAGACGTCCTGAAATTCCAGGTAAACGGAGGCGAAGCGTACATAAGCGACCTTATCGAGATCTTTCAGACGGCGCATGATCATCTCGCCGATCTTCGATGTCGGGCGTTCGCGCTCCGGCGAAGTCTGCACGAAAGCTTCGACCGCATTGACTATGGCCTCGAGTTTGGCGGTCGAGACGGGGCGTTTCTCGCAGGCGCGGAGCAATCCTGACATGACCTTATCGCGGTTGAACGGTTCGCGGTTGCCATCTTTCTTGATGACCATGTATGGAATTTCGTCAATTCTTTCGTAGGAAGTAAATCGCCGCTCGCATTTCAGGCATTCGCGGCGCCGGCGTATCGAATCGCCCTCGCGCGATTCGCGTGAATCAACGACCCTATCTTCGATGTGTCCGCAGAATGGGCACTTCATAAGATAATTCCTCCGCTAGCTTTCAAGATCGAAAGAGCCACGGGGCCACAGAGCCACAGAGGAATGAAGAAAAAGAGATTGGCGAGAAAGCTTCTTTTCTCTTTCTGCTCTGTGTCTCTGTGGTTCTGTGGCTGCGTTGAGTCTTTCAGTTCGGTCTCGCTGGCTATCATCTCGCGCAACTGTCCGAGGCTGATGTCGTCGCGGATAAGATAGAACAGCCCGATTACGAACGGGGGCCCGAACGCGATCAGGTGATAGACGATGGCGATGCTGGCGGCCAGGTTGGGGTCGAGACCGAGAAATTCCAATCCCTTGGCGGCGGCCGCGTGGAAAGCGCCGGCCGAACCGCCCGGCGTCGGCGCCACAGAACCGACCAGGCCGAATCCGAGGACGAAAATAGTGTGGCTGATCGGAAAGTTGAGTCCGAAGGCGAACAACGTCAGCCATGTCGCGGCCGAGACCAGCGTCCAGACACAGGCTGTAAAAAAAATCGTCACGGCCAGCGCGCGCAGATTGAGCAATACCGACAGCCCGTCGGCGAGGTGACTGATGAAATTCAGCAACGGATAAGACAGCTTCTTCGGAATCCAGTCGCCCCGCCGCTTCAACCCATCGATTACCGCCGCGGCTTTAAGTCTCAACAGCACTAGGAGGGCAATCCCGACGGCGACGCCTATCAAAAGGGCCAGCCCGACGGACCGGATCGTATCGAGAGCGTTCGTGTTGCTTTGATCGGGCGGAAGTTTGAAGAAGAGCAGGTTTGCGGCGAAGAGCGAGACTACGGCTGTCGTGTCAAATAATCGCTCGATCAGAATGGTCGCAAAGGTCGCGGTGGGTTTTATTCGTTCACGCAAGCTGAGGACCGCCGGCCTGATGATTTCGCCTGCGCGTCCGATGACGAATATCGCGCCGAACCCCACTGAAGTCGCCGCGAAGAGGTTGCTAAACTTTGTCGCTCTGATGGGAGAAAGAAGCGCCTGCCATCTCAAACTGCGCGCAACCATCGTCAGGTTGATAAGCAACGCCGCCAACAGCAATGGCCAAATTCGGGCGGTTCGCAGATGAGCCCCTACCGTGTCCAAATCCAGGCGACTGATGAACCACCAAGCTAGTCCTAGACCAATCGCCAGAATAAGAACCGATTTCAGATTTTTGCTCACAAATTAAAACTCACCACAAGATGTTGTATAGAAGATGCAAGCTACAACAAATTGAGCTATGGCGCAAGATTTTAATTTAATATGGAGCCCGAAGGAGGCGCGTCGAGAGGGGGCTGGCTTGGGACATATCAACTGAATATGTCTTTGACTTTGGCGCCGAAGCGACGGGCCGTTCCCTGATTGAGCCGTTCTTCAATTTCGGCGAAATCTTCGAGCAATCGCTTCTGCTCTCTGGTCAATCGAGTAGGAGTGACAATCGTAGTGACTACGAACAGATCGCCGCGTCCGTGGCCTTGCAATGAGACGATGCCTTTTCCTTTGAGACGGAAGATGGAACCGGTCTGTGTGCCTTCAGGGACGTTCAGCGTCTCTTCGCCGTCGAGCGTGGGAACGCTGATCTCCGCGCCGAGAGCGGCTTGAGTGAAGGTGACGGGAACATTGACGTAGAGATTATTGCCCTGACGTTCGAAGATCTCGTGCTCTTTTACGTGGATCACCACATAGAGATCGCCAGCCGGCCCGGCGCTCTGGCCCGCCTCGCCCTCGCCGGCCAATCGCAAACGCGCGCCGGTGTCCACGCCGGCGGGGATTTTCACTTCAAGTTGTTGTTCCTTCTCGGTTCTGCCCTGGCCGCGGCAGGTTTTACAGGGGCTGGTGATCACTCGGCCTGCGCCGCGACATTGATGGCAGGTGCGGCTGACTGAGAAGAATCCCTGCTGGAATCTGACCTGTCCTGATCCGCCGCAAAGATTGCACGCGACCGGCGCCGAGCCGGGGGCCGCCCCGGACCCTTTGCAGGCGACGCAGTTTTCGAGCCGGGGTATTACTATTTGAGTTTTGAAACCGGCCGCCGCCTGTTCCAGCGTGATTTCGAGGTCGTAGCGGAGGTCGGCGCCGCGCTGCGGCCCCCCCCGACGCGCACTGCGTCCGCCGAAGATGTCGCTGAAGAGATCGCCGAGAATGTCCTCGAAGCCGCCGAAATCCGGGGCAGTCCACGCGCCCGACGCGGCGGACGATCCGACTCCAGCATGACCGAACCTGTCATACCGCGAGCGACTTTCGGCGTTTGAGAGGACCCCGTATGCCTCATTGATCTCTTTAAATTTTTCCTCCGCCGTATGATCTCCGGGATTGCGATCCGGATGGTACTGCAGCGCCAGCTTTCGATAAGCGCTCTTCAACTCCTGCTCTGTGGCGTTCCGGCTGACGCCGAGGATCTCGTAATAATCTATTTTATTCACTGGTTTCCCTTCGCCTTATTTATTCTTGATGCGCTGACGGCGCCAAAATGAATCCGACATCATCTTACGAGCAGACGTTCAAGTCTGTTCTTACAATGATACCGGCTCTCAATTGAGCGCGCCAGCCGGAGTATGGGCGAGCGCCTGTTCCAGTAAACGCGCAATGAAATTGACCGCGCCGATGGCGCGCGCGTATTCCATTCTCACCGGCCCTACGACGCCCAGACTGCCTATGATCTGGTCGCCGTAGCTGTAATAAGAAGTGATCACGGCGCAGCCGCGCAAAGTGGGCAGAGTGTTTTCGGCGCCGATGCGGACTGAGACGGCCTGCTGTTGAACCATCTGATCGACGCACTCGTTGAGGATTTTTATAAGCCGCCCCTTCTCCTCGAACACGCGCAGCAATTCGCGTATTTTTTCTATGTCGCCGAATTCCGGTTTGGTGACGATGTTAGAAGCGCCCTCGACGAAGACCTCTGATTCTGACTGGGCGGTCTCGCTCACCCCGCGCTCGCAGATCATAACCGCGATTTGCAGCAGGCGGTCATACAGCGCCTTTTCTTCGGACAGGCGTTTGAGCAGTTCCGATCGGATTGCGACCAGGCTCAGGCCGCTGAAATTGGCGTTGAGGTAGTTCGCGGCGCCGTGCAATTCGTCCTGGGTCAGGTCTTCGTCGATCCTCACCAAACGATCCTGAACCAGACCCGCGCGCGAAACCGTGATGACCAGGATGCGCCCGTCGCCCAGCCGGACGAAATCAATGTGTTTAATGATGTCGTAAGCGATGTTCGGGGATATGACGATCCCCACGTTCTGGGAAAATTGAGACAGAAGGTGTGATGCGCGAGACATCAGTTGATCCGCGCTCGTCCAATTTGCCGGAGCCCGCTCGCCGAGCAGTCCTTGTTGTATCGCCGTCTCTTCGTGTTCGGAGAGCCTGGTCTGATCGAGTATATGATCGACGAAGAAACGATAGCCCTTATCGCTTGGAACGCGGCCCGCCGACGTGTGCGGCTGCTCCAGGAAACCCGCCTCTTCCAGGTCGGCGATGATGTTGCGCACTGTGGCGGACGATAAGCCTTCACTCGACATCCTGGAGATAGTGCGCGATCCGACCGGCTCACCGGTCGTGATGTGCGTCCTAATCAGTAGAGCCAGCATTTCACGGCTGCGCTCATCTATCTCCGATCCCCTTTTAATCATTTCGACGTCGGCGCGCGAGCCCACCTGGCTCGACCGGGTAAGATTTATTCATTATGTTGCTCTCGGCTCTTCGAGCCGAAGGTACCATTGCGTCAGAAATTGTGTCAAGGCGTAGCTTCCACACACCCCTTAACCGCAGAAAATACAAGACAAGCGGCGTTTTACAGAGGCGCCCGCGAGGTTGCGGCCACCAGACACTGAGGGAGGGCGCGTCCCGTCAAATACTTTTCATCGCGCTCCAACTCCATCTCATTCGGGCTGCCGTTACTTAATCTTGCAAGGCCAGGGAGATTGTACTAAGATTCTCAATCTTGAAACAGGCTTCTTTTCGGTACCCGTACACGCCAGCATAAGCAGGTAAAGGATCAAATCCGCTGGGGATATAAATCCAGCCTGAAAGCGCTTAATGAAAGAGTACATTCCAATTCTAATTGTCTTCATTTTTGTCGCGGGATTCGCCGTGACAAACATCGTCCTTTCGCACGTCGTGGGCAGGCGCAAAAACACACGCGCCAAGTTGATGCCATATGAATGCGGAATGGACCCGGTCGGCTCCGCCCATCAGCGGTTTTCCGTGAAGTTCTATCTGATCGCGATGCTCTTCATATTGTTCGACATAGAGGCGATCTTCCTGCTTCCGTGGGCCGTCGTCTTTCAGACATTGATCCAGGAGGTAACCAAGCTCGGGCATAACGGGCGGGCGTTTGTTTTCTTTGAGATGATGATCTTCGTCGCTGCGCTGTTTGTCGGATATATCTATGTCTGGAAGAAGGGGTTATTTGAGTGGAATCGGAATTAGCGATAGTGGGACAGACTTAAAGACTATTCTACTATCCTAGGATCAAACTATGGGAATCGAAACTAAACTCGGCGAAGTTTTACCTGAAGTGATTACCACGCAGCTCGACTCGCTGGTTAACTGGGCGCGTAAGTCGGCGCTCTGGCCGGCCACGTTCGGGCTGGCCTGCTGCGCGATAGAGATGATGGCGATGACCGACCCGCGCAACGACGTGGCCAGGTTCGGGGCGGAGGTATTTCGAGCCAGCCCGCGCCAGGCCGACGTGATGATCGTCGCCGGCCGCGTATCGATCAAGATGGCGCCGGTGCTGCGGCGCATTTACGACCAGATGCCGGAACCCAAATGGGTGATCTCAATGGGCGTGTGCGCGTCCGCCGGCGGCGTGTTCAACAACTACGCCATCGTGCAGGGAGTTGACAAGGTCGTCCCGGTCGACATTTTCGTTCCGGGCTGCCCGCCGCGGCCCGAAGGTTTGATCTGGGCCATTATGAAGTTGCAGGAGAAAATCGAACGCGAAAAGGTTTTCAAGGAAGAGAAGGCTGCTTAAATCCATGTCTCAAAACCAGGGGTCTCTAACCTCAGAACAGACACAAAGCGCGACTCGCTACCCCCGCTACGCTGACGCCTCTTTAATTCGCGCGAAATTCACAGACACAATCGAGGAGATCATCGAGGCCGCGAGCGAGATCACCATCGTCGCCAAACGCGACGGTTTGCTCGAGTTGATGACCTGGCTGCGCGACGAGCCGACGCTGCGATTCGATTACCTGAGCGACACGAGCGGGGTGGATCTGGGCGAATTCGCAAGCCCACGCTTCGCCATCGCCTACCACCTTTATTCTTTCGCGCACAATCACCGGCTGCGGGTGAAGGTCTTCCTCGAAGAGGACGACGCGCGCCTGCCGACGATGTGGAATCTGTGGAAATCGTCGAACTGGCTGGAGCGCGAGGTTTATGACATGTTCGGCGTCGCTTTCGACGGCCACCCGGATCTGCGCCGAATACTGACGCCGGCGGATTACGAGGGCCACCCGCTGCGGAAGGATTTTCCCATCAAGGGATACTGATTATCGTGCTTCATTTTTCATTGTTCATTTTAGATTTGTCATTTGTCATTGCCGGAACAAATCGCCGCTTCGGCAATGACAAATGACAAATCTAAAATGAACAATGAAAAATGAAAGACAACGACGCTTTAACGCTTATGCAAGCAAAAGAAATAGTCATTCCGACGTCCTCAATCTCGATGCTACGGAAGCCGGACCCGCTCTCCGACACGCTGATGACAGTCTCGCTGGGGCCGCAGCATCCTTCGACGCACGGCGTGCTCCGCCTCGAACTCGTTCTCGACGGCGAGACCGTGGTCAAAGCCATACCCGACATCGGCTACCTGCACACCGGCATCGAGAAGACGATGGAGAAGGAGAAATGGCAGCAGGTGGTGACCGTCACTTGCCGCGCGGATTACCTCAATTCGATGGGCAACGACCTGGGTTATTGCCTGGCGGTCGAAAAATTGATGGGCGTCGACGTTCCCAAGCGCGCCCAGGACCTGCGCGTGCTCTTTACGGAGTTGAACCGCCTCTCGTCGCACCTGGTCTGGTTTGGCACGCACGCCATGGACATCGGCGCGATGACCGCCTTCTTTTACGCATTCACCGAGCGCGAAAGGATTCTCGACCTTTACGAATGCGCCACCGGCGCGCGCTTGCACCAGAGCTATTTCATTGTCGGCGGCAGCCGCTGGGATATTCCCGACACATTCGTTCCTCTTTGCGACGAATTCCTCAAAGGCTTTCCGAAGTTCCTCGACGAGTGCAAGCGTCTGGTCACGGGCAACAGGATCTTCCAGCGCCGCACACAGGGCGTAGGCGTGATGAAGCGCGAAGACGCGATCTCGTGGGGACTGTCCGGCCCGACGATTCGGGGCAGCGGCGTCAATTGGGACATCCGCAAGGCCGAGCCTTATTCGGGCTACGACACTTACGATTTCAAAGTCCCCGTCTACGACACCTGCGACGTGTGGGCGCGTTACCTGGTGCGGATGGAGGAGATGGAGGAGAGCTGGAAGATTTGCGTCGAGGCCCTCAACCGAGTAAGGGCGCCGGGCGAGTTCGTCGCCAATCATCCGAAGCTTAAACTGCCCGAACGCGACCTGATGAAACAACACATCGATGTGATGATCCATCACTTCCTGCTCGCGTCAGAGGGCTTCACCGTTCCGATCGGCGAGGTCTATCAATCGATCGAGTCGGCGCGCGGCGAACTTGGGTTTCACGTCGTCAGCGACGGCGCCGAGCGTCCATACCGAGTCCACATGCGCGCCCCGTCCTTCATCAACCTTTCGGCGCTGCCCTCGATGGTTGAAGGCTCGTTGATCGCGGACGTCGTGGCCGTCATCGGTAGTATCGATATTGTTCTGGGAGACGTAGATCGGTAAGCAGGTGTCAGGTGTCAGGTTTCAGGTGTCAGAAAGAAAATGGCGAACCTGAAACCTGACACCTGAAACCTGACACCTGAAACCTGACACCTTATGTTCAGCGAAGCGAACGAAAAGAAGCTAGACAAAATCATCACGCGTTATCCGGTCAAACGCTCGGCCATCCTGCCCGCGCTCTACATCGCGCAGGAAGAGCATGGCTACGTGACCGACGACGACGTGAAATACATCGCCGGCCGTCTGGATATGCGCGTCAACGAGGTTGAAGAGGTGGTGACCTTTTACACAATGTATTCGCGCAAGCCCATCGGCAAATACAAATTGCAGGTCTGCCGCACCCTCTCTTGCTGGCTCCGGGGCGCGGAAGAGATCACCGAGCGGATCGAACACAAACTCGGATGCGGAATCGGCGAGACCACGCCGGACGGCAAGTTCACGCTGGTGGAGGTCGAGTGCCTGGGCTATTGCGATCTCGCGCCCTGTATGCAGGTCAATTTTGATTACCACGAGAAGGTGACGCTTGAGAGTGTGGACGAGATCATCGCCAAATTGCCGTAAGTTGGAAACGCCGAAAGGTTATTCGTATGTAGCCACAGAGTACACAGAGAGCACAGAGGGACATGAGATGTCTCTGTGTTCTCTGTGCTCTCTGTGGCGACAGAAATAAAATCCATGACCAAGGTTATATCATCGAGATTTCATTTGAAGGGTCGCGCCTGCGACATTGATGTTTACATCGAACACGGCGGCTATCAGGCCCTTCCCAAAGCGCTCAAAGAGTTCACGCCCGATCAGGTCACAGAAGAAGTCAAGAAGTCGGCCCTTCGCGGTCGCGGCGGCGCGGGGTTTCCGACCGGGTTGAAGTGGAGCTTCGTTCCGAAAGAATCGAAGCGGCCTAAGTATGTCGTCTGCAACGCCGACGAATCGGAGCCGGGCACGGGCAAAGACCGCGACCTGATGCGCTACGACCCGCACCAGATGATAGAAGGAATGATCATCGCGGCTTACGCCCTGGGGGCGCGCGACAATTACATCTACATTCGCGGCGAGTACTGGTACATCCTGGAGATTTTGGAGAAGGCTTTGGAGCAGGCTTACGATCGCGGCTACCTGGGCAATAACATTCTCGGCTCGGGATTCGACTGCAACATCTACGTCCATCCGGGGGCGGGCGCATACATATGCGGCGAGGAGACCGCGCTGCTCGAATCGCTAGAAGGCAAGCGCGGACATCCGCGGCTGAAACCGCCGTTCCCGGCCGTGGTCGGGCTCTACGGCGGCCCGACTGTGGTCAATAACGTCGAGACGCTGGCTGTCGTGCCCTGGATCATCCTGAACGGCGGCGAAAGATACAAACTACTCGGGACCGAGAAGAGCGGCGGTACGAAGCTTTACACCGTCAGCGGCCACGTCAACCGACCAGGCAATTACGAAGTCCCGATGGGCTATCCGTTGATGTCGCTGATCAACAACGACTGCGGCGGCATCGCAGGAGGCCGCAAGTTCAAAGCCTGCATCCCCGGCGGTTCGTCGGTCCCGATCCTGACCGCCGAAGAGTGTGAAAAGGTGACGCTCGATTACGAATCGGTCGCCGCGACCGGATCGATGCTCGGCTCCGGCGGTGTGATCGTCATGGACGAGACCACCGACATCTTCGAAACGACGCGCAACATCACCCATTTTTACAAGCACGAATCATGCGGGTGGTGTACGCCTTGCCGCGAAGGCACGCGCTGGCTCTACAAGGTCTTCGACCGGATGCATCGTTACGAAGGCCGACCGGGCGACGTCGAGTTGCTTTACGATATGGCCGACAAGATTCTGGGCAAGAGTTTCTGCGCTCTCGGCGACGCGGCGGCGATGCCCGTGCAGTCGGCGATCAACAAGTTCCGTGAGGACTTCGAGCGAAGGATCAAACACAATATTGTGCAGCTCCAGAAGGCTGCAGATTGAATCGGATGGGATGGGCGTCGCATTACATCGCGAAATTGAAAAACGGCGAGACGGTTTCGTTTCGGCCTCGCGGTAATTCGATGTCCGGCAAAATCGACTCCGGGCGCCTTTGTACAGTGGAACCGATTGACCAAAAAAATATAGAAGTAGGAGATATTGTGCTTTGCAAAGTAAAAGGCCACGAATACCTCCACTTGGTCAAAGCGATTCAAGGGCAGCGGTTTCAGATCGGAAACAATAAAGGGCGCATAAATGGTTGGATTACCGCCAGCTCGATCTATGGGAAATGCGTGAGCATCGACGACTGACTGCCGTTCGAAGTGAGTTATGGAAAGGGGGTGGACGTCATATGCTTTACAAAATACCGCTGGTTTTCTCCCCACAACCTGAAGGCGGG
This sequence comes from Blastocatellia bacterium, assembly GCA_035275805.1. Lineage (GTDB taxonomy): Bacteria > Acidobacteriota > Blastocatellia > RBC074 > RBC074 > JAJVID01. Next base: position 6,605 of record DATEMG010000373.1, on the reverse strand, counting down.
TTCACGGTCACTTCACCGTTGTTGCCGGAATTGATAACAGAGGGAGATACGTTCGACGAAGCTATGACAAATGTGCGAGACGCATTAGCGGCTGTAATAGAGGCGTATCAAGATTTGGGTAGAACTCTGCCGCCGAACACGCAGCTTAACGATGTTGATAGCGCGATCTGGTTGGAGACGGTTGTAGCCGCCGCATGACTTATCGAGAGGCATCGCGAAAGCTTAATAAACTTGGTTGTCAGGAGCTTCCAAGGCGAGGCGGCGGCTCTCATCGAAAATGGCTCAACCCAACGAATCAGCAGATTGCAGTTCTGCCGGATTGGGGAAGCAAGGATTTGAAGATGGGGACGATGCGAGCGGCGGTTAAGCAATTAGGAATAGCTTGGGAGGAGTTCGAGAAGGTGTGAGGCCAAAGGGCCGTCCATAATTTTTAGGCGGCTCAAAGGCGAGGTGACAATTTTACAACGGTAGAGATTTCGCGGGAGAGAGAGGGCCAGAAATCATCTGTTGCCAGCGTCCGAGACAACGCAGGCTCGGATTAGTGTTTTGGTCAGCCATAACCGCGAATGAAGTTTCTCTGCCCTCACTGCGAAGAGCCCATTGACTTGGGTTACCTGGAAACGGAAGGCGGCCAGATGGCGCCTTGCCCCGGATGTAACTCGGTCATCACGGCCAGTTATAAGAAAGGCGAGAAGCGCGCCAATTGGAAGTTCGAGATTGAAACGCCACAATCTAAAAACGGCCCCGAAGACAACGGCTGCGGGTGTGGGGCGGCGATTCTGTTGCTGATCGGCTTATTAATAGTGTTCTCGATCGCGCGATGCGATTCGCCGGTTCCTGACACGCTGCCGGACGATACGCCGGCGGAAGAATTTCAAAACTGATTTATGGAAACAGTCAAGCTAACAATTAACGGACAGGAAGTGGCCGCGCCGAAAGGCGAGCTGCTGATCGAGGCGTGCGAGATGAACGGCGTCTATCTGCCGCGCTTCTGTCATCATCGCGGGTTGACGCCGCAGGCTTCGTGCCGGATGTGCGTAGTGCGCGTGGACAATCCGAAGATTCCGAAGCTCCAGACCGCATGCACGACGCCGGTCAGCGACGGGATGGTCGTGACAACCGAGTCGAAAGAGGTTGAAGAGACGCGCGCGGCGATGATCGAATTCCTGCTCTCGAACCATCCGGTGGATTGCCCGGTATGCGACCGGGCGGGCGAGTGCGAATTGCAGGATCAGACCTACGGTTTCGGCGAAGACCGCACGCGTTCTCAATACAGCGACAAGGAGAATTTCCTGGAGCGCCAGATCTCGCCCTTCATTTACAACGACCCGCAACGCTGCGTAGTCTGCAAACGCTGCACGCGAGTCTGCGAAGAATGGATGGACGAATTCGCTATCACCGCGATCAATCGCGGCTCGGCCACTCTGATCAGCTCTTTCAGCGGCTGGGTCGAATGCTCCGACTGCGGCAACTGCGTCGACGTTTGTCCGACCGGGACTTTGCTGCATACGCCTTACAAATACATCGCGCGACCCTGGGATTTGAAGCAGACGCCGACGGTATGCAACTTCTGCTCTGACGGATGTTCGATCCTGGCCGGGACGCGCAGCGAGAAACTGATCCGCTCGGTGGCCCGTGACGGGCGCGGGCGCACGGCAGGCGGCGTAAACCATGATTTCCTCTGCGCGCTCGGTCGCTACACGATTGATTTCGTTCACAGCGACGAGCGAGTAGACCGCCCGATGATTCGTCGCGGCGAACATCTGATCCCGGCCACCTGGGATGAGGCGTTGAATTACGTCGCGAATCGGCTCGGCGAAATCAAAGCGCAGAGTGGCGGCGATTCGATAGGCGTGATCAGCGCGGCGCGGTTGCTCAACGAAGACCAGTTCACGCTCCGGCGGTTCGCCACCGAGGTTCTGGAGACCAAACACGCCGGCTTCTACAGCGACGACGACGAGATCGATTTCGCGGCGTTCTTCAAACACGGCCAGCCCACGATCGCCACGCAGTCGCACATTCAGAACGCCGACGCGATCCTGCTCATCGGCTCGGACCCCAACGAGGAGAATCCGCTGACCGCGTTCTCGATCCGCTGGGCCGTGCGCCAAAGCGCGGCGCGATTGATCGTCGTCAATTCGATTCCGTCGCGGCTGGAGCGTCAGGCCGAATTGTCGGTCCGCGTGCGCGAAGGCAGTGAAGGCGCGCTCGTTTATGGATTGCTCGACGAATCGAAGATCGCCGAAGCGGCCGGCGCGATGGGCGTCGGCGCGGATTCGATCAAGGCGATTCGCAAGATCCTGCTCGAAAGCGAGAAGGTGGTCGTGATTTTCGGCGACGAGTTGCGAGGCGCGGCTTTGGAGGCGCTGCCGCTCGTCGAACTCGCCCTCGTCGGCCTGAGCGCCGAAGCGGCGGCGGAAGCCAGGAAGAAGTATGTTGACGCGCTGCAGCGCCAGGTGCGTTCGTCGAATTCGCCGCCGAAGCCTTCAATCAACGAGAACCCGTACACCTACATCGTCGAACGCCCGACGCTAGAAATCGGCCGGGCGCCGGCGCGCTCAGAGACAAAATTCTCTTTTGTCCCACTCGTCCGATATTCGAATTCGATGGGCGCGTGGCATATGGGAATGTGCGCCGACCATACCGGCGGGATGTCAGCGCGCGCGACGCTCAAAAACGCGGGCGGAGGCGTCAAGGCTCTGGTAATAGCGGGCGAAGACGTGGTCTCGAAGGCCAACGGCGACGCAGGCGTAGTCAGGGCGCAGCTCGAAAAGCTGGATTTTCTGGTCGTGCAGGAGATGTTCCTGACCGAGACCGCGCGGATGGCCGACGTCGTTTTGCCAGTGACGAGCTTCGCCGAAGCTCAGGGCACGCAGGTCAACAACAGTTCGCAGGTTCAATTCGTGCGCCGCACGATCCCGCCCGTCGGCCAGGCGCGCCCCGATTGGATGGTCACGAATCAGATCGCCAGGCAGATGGGCGTCGATTTGGGATATCAGGGGCAACTCAAGAACGTCTTCAAGGACATCGCCGAGAAGGTTGAAGGTTACGCCGGGTTGTCTCACAACTTCCTGGCCAACGAAGGCGCGACGCCGATCGAACGAGCGCAAGCCGATTTGAGCAAGATCAACCGCGCCGAATTGATGGAACGTCTGGCTGGCGAAGTGGCGCGGGTGAATCGGAATCTCCCGGTTGACCAGTCGGAGATGACGGCGAAGGCCGGATCGCTTTTGCATAAGCGCTATCCGCTGATCACGCGCTTCTCCGAGATGATTTCGCCCGAGGCGCGGCGGGAGGAAGAGGTCTCAGCGCCGCTGATATTCCCGGCTTAGAACTACGTAGACTATGCGTCTGAACCATGAAAATCGCGCTTTTTTGTCCAGGGGCGCCCGCCGGGCGGGGATGGCCGTCATCGGTTCCGCCGTTGCGCTGATCAGCGTGTTGGAGATCGGCTGTGGAAGCGGCAATCGCGATTCGACCAGGTCTGGCGCGTCGGTCTCGCTCGTCGAACAGAGACAGCAGGCGATGAAGAAGTTGGCGGAGGAAGCCAGTCAGGCGCCATGCGTTCCCGCCGACCCGAAGAAGCAGGCCAATGAAGCGATTCGTGAAAGCCTGATGACGCTCCTGGCCTATCCGCGACAGGCCGGAACGTACGTTGAGCCGCAGCTTCTGGGAATAGCGCGGCTGGAGCTTTATCAGGCTGATGACAAGGACGTCTACTTCTACTTGTCCCCGTCAGACAGCAGCGGCGAGAGGTTGGAGCAGGCCATCTGCCGCCTCGCAGTCGACAAATCGCGCGTCGAGATCGCGAAAGAGAAGCAGGGGAGTTTCGTGTTCGCCAATCGCTCGTTCTTGCGCACGTCTCAGAAAGCGGCTTTTTTTAGGGTTCCGCTGGACAACTTGCGACTTGATTCCGACACACCGCTGCGGTTCCAGTTCGAGGGCGCAGTCTATGCTCCGACAGTGGAGGAGATTCATGTCTTCATGCGCAATGAGCGCCTCTTCGACGGCCCTCTGGAAGCGATCCCGGATTCGCAATCTTACGGTCAGCCGATTCTCTATAACGCCGGCATTGTGGTCGCCAAGGCGGGCGAGCCGTCGCTCCAACGCTTCGTCAACGATCTGACCAGGGAGATCGCGGCTTCCGACCCGTCGGCGCGAGAGAAGAAGATTCAGCGCCTGGCCGATCTGATCTCCAGGGAGATCGCGCCGAATCCCGAAGAGGGGCAGCTCAATATCGTCAAGCGGGCCAATGAATCGCTGATGACCGGGAAGGCGGACTACCGGAACAGAGCGGTGCTGCTAGGTTCGATGTTGGAGCAGATCGGCGAGGATTACATTTTTGTTTACTCCAGGGGTTTTCTGGCGGTGGCCGTCAAACAAGGCCGTTTTCCGGCGAGGAACGAGCATCAGATCAAGTGGGAAGATACCGACTGGCAACTCATTGACTTGACCAGTCCGGGATTTCTCATCGGGCAAGACATTCCGAAGAGCCGTCCCCCCGCGACGAAATACGTTCAGAGACCTCGCCAGAACAGTATCATTGTAAATCCGGAATCGGGCAGATCGCTGACCTTCAAATGACCATTGTTTTATGTCGTCACTACTCAATTCGATTGATTTCCAATACGTCATCGGCGCGCTGGTGAAGATCGCCGTCTTCTGGATCTTCATCATGCTCGTGGTCGCCTACACGGTCTACGCCGAACGGCGCGTGCTGGCCGTCATCCAGAACCGCCTGGGGCCGAATCGCGTCGGCTGGCAAGGACTGTTGCAGCCCTTCGCCGACCTGCTCAAGTTCATCTTCAAAGAAGACATCATCCCGCTGGCGGTCAATAAATGGCTTTACGTCCTGGCGCCGATCATCGTGCTGATTCCGGCGATGATGGTTCTGATCGTTTATCCGTTCGGACCTGAGGTCCCGCTGCCTTTCGGCCCCGCCATCAGTAAGATCATTAATGACCTGGGCGTCAGTTTAGGGATGAACTGGAACATTGAGCTGAGCACGATCAATCTTCATGTCACGAACATGAACGTCGGGCTGCTCTACGTCTTCGCGATGACCAGCCTCGGCATCTACGGCATCGTGGTCGGCGGCTGGGCGTCGAATTCGAAGTACAGCCTGCTCGGCGGATTGCGCTCGTCAGCGCAGATGATCAGTTACGAGTTGGCGCTTTCGCTGTCGGTCATCGCCGTGCTGATCAAGGCGGGTACGCTCGATCTGGCAAAAATAGTCGGGGATCAGTCGGACTGGTATGGGTTTAAATGGAACATCTTCCATCCGGTGATGTTCCTGCCATGCATCATCGCCTTTTCCATTTACCTGATCAGCGCCATCGCCGAGACTAACCGCGTGCCATTCGATCTGCCCGAGGCCGAGACCGAGTTGGTCGCCGGGTTCCATACCGAGTACAGCTCGCTCAAATTCGCGCTCTTCTTCATGGCCGAGTACGTCAACATGATGACCGTTTCTGTGCTGGCGACGACGCTGTTCTTAGGCGGGTGGAATGGTCTGGGCGTTAAAACTTACCCGTGGCTGGGCCCCGTCTGGTTTCTGGGGAAAGTATTCTTCTTCCTGTTCCTCTACATCTGGCTGCGCGGTACGCTGCCGCGGTTCCGCTACGACCAGTTGATGGATTTCGGGTGGAAGGTGTTGTTGCCGGCGGCGCTCTTCAACGTCGTCCTGGCTTCGGCCATCGGAGTTTTGTTCTTGTGAGTTTGTTATGGAATTTTCCCACATACTTTTTCTAGGTCTCGCCGCGCTGGCCGTGGTGGCCGCATTCAACGTGATCCTGCAGCGCAACCCGATCTACAGCGCGATCGGATTGATCGTCGTGCTGTGCAGCCTGGCGGCGCTCTTCCTGACTCTCAGCGCGCAATTCATCGCGGCGATGCAGATAATCGTTTACGCGGGAGCGATCATGGTGCTGTTCGTCTTCGTGATCATGCTCCTGAACGTACGCGCTGAAGAGACCAGGGCCGACAAGCAGAAATATCTGAAATGGCTGGCCGCGCCGCTCTTCCTGGCTCTGCTGGCCGAAGTCATGGCGGTCGTCCGGTACGTGAACCTGACGCCGCAACCCTTGCAGAGCGCGATCGGCGGCGTCAATCCGCAGGGCGTTCTGGGCACGGTCGAAAACATCGCCTTCGGGATGTTCACCGACTACCTGATCCCGTTCGAGGCCGCGTCGATATTGATCCTGATGGCGATCGTCGGCTCGATGCTGCTCGCGCGCCGCGAAAAGAAGGAAGACGTCGAACGCATCGAGAAGGCGCTGATCGCGCAGCAAGAGGAAGAACAAAAATACGAAGAGGAGGTCGCTGTTTGAACTGTTCGTAGCGCCGCCTTTAGGCGGAAAGGCTTGGCGCTCAAGCGCCTTCCGCCTAAAGGCGGCGCTACGAACGTTCAGGGGCGAGTTGAAACATGGTTCCGCTTTCCTGGTATCTGGCGCTTAGCGCCGTGTTATTCACCATCGGCGTCGTCGGCGTGCTCATCCAGCGCAACGTCATATCGCTGTTTATGTGCGTCGAGTTGATGCTCAACGCGGTCAACATTTCATTGATCGCGTTTTCGCGGTTGCACGCCGACGTCACCGGCCAGTTGT
>DATEMG010000372.1:0-7619 GCA_035275805.1 Blastocatellia bacterium | reverse complement strand
GTCGCCCCGTCGCCCCGTCGCCCCATCGCCCCGTCCCCCTTATCAGAGGAGTAATTTTGAACACGCGATACATAGTTGGTATTGACCTGGGCACGACAAATTCTGCCCTGGCTTATGTCGATAATGCGGCCCCGGAGGAGGGAGCGCGCATCGAGGTCGGCGGCGTCCCGCAACTCGTCAACCCCGGCGAGGTGGAAGACCGCTCGCTGCTGCCTTCGTTCCTCTTCATTCCAGGCGAGATGGATTTTCCCAAGGGCAGTCTGAATTTGCCCTGGGATAGGAATCCGCAGTACGTAATCGGCGAGCTGGCGCGCAAAAGAGGCGCAGAGAACCCGGCGCGGCTGATCTCCTCGGCCAAGTCCTGGCTCTCATACTCCGCTGTCAACCGCGCCGCCGCGATCCTGCCATGGCAATCGCCGGACGAGGTCCCGAAGCTCTCTCCCGTTGACGCTTCGGCGCGCTACCTCGAATACCTTCGCAGCATGTGGGACAGCCGGATGGCGAAGAAAAATACGGAGTTTGCCCTCAGCGAGCAGGAAATCTTCCTGACCGTCCCGGCTTCGTTCGATGAAGAGGCGCGCGAATTGACGCTGCGCGCCGCCGAGCAGTCGGGGTTGCGTCGAGTCACTCTGCTGGAAGAGCCGCAGGCCGCTTTCTACGCCTGGATCGAGACTCACGGCGACGCCTGGCGCAAACGCGTCAAGGTCGGCGACCTGATTCTGGTTTGCGACGTGGGCGGCGGCACGACCGACTTCAGTCTGATCACCGTTTCGGAAGAGAACGGAGAATTGGCCCTACGCCGCGTCGCGGTGGGCGATCACATCCTGCTCGGCGGCGACAACATGGATTTGTCGCTTGCCCGATTGCTACAGCAACGGCTGGAAGACGAGGGCAATCGCATAGACACCTGGCAATTGCAATCGCTCTGGCACCAGGCGCGGATAGCGAAAGAAAAGCTCTTTTCGGAGCCGAGGACCAAGAAGCATCCGATCACGGTTCTCGGCAAAGGCACGAAGCTGGTCGGCGGAACTATCAAGACCGAGCTGCTGCGCGAAGACGTTGAACAAGCGCTGGTCGAAGGCTTCTTCCCGATCGTGGCGAATACCGAAATGCCCGTGCGGCAGCGCCGCATCGGATTTCAGGAACTCGGATTGCCTTATGCGGCCGATCCCGCGATCACAAAACACCTGGCCCGCTTCCTCTCGCAACAGGCCTCCAATAATCCGGACGCCGCCACGATCAGGCGTGGCAAGAGCGGATTCGCATGCCCGACGCACATTCTCTTCAACGGCGGCGTGATGAAAGCCTCTCTTCTGCGCGACCGTCTGGTCGAGGGGCTCAACAACTGGCTGGTCGCCGAAGGCTTCGAGCCGCTCGGCGGTAAAGAGGTTCTGGACGCGCCAGACCTCGATCACGCCGTGGCGCGCGGCGCGGCTTATTACGGACGCGCCCGCGGTGGTCGAGGCGTCCGCATCCGCAGCGGCGCTCCGCGCAGCTATTACATCGGAGTGGAAAGCGCGATGCCTGCCGTCCCGGGCCTGCCCGCTCCGCTCAAAGCGCTCTGCGTCGTTCCCTTCGGGATGGAAGAAGGCACGGAGGCCAAAATTCCTAACCGGGAATTCGGCCTCGTCGTCGGCGAACCGGCGGAGTTCCGCTTCCTAAGCTCAACCATTCGCAAACAGGATCAGATCGGCGGAATGGTTGAAGACTGGGGCGCCGATGATATTCAAGAGCTGAGCCCGCTCGAAGTGACGCTCAAAGTCGACGGACAGGAAGAGACGGTGTTGCCGGTGCGATTGGAGAGCCGCGTCACCGAGATCGGCACGCTCGAATTATGGTGCGTGTCGCGCGACGGGCAACAGAGATGGAAACTGGAATTCAATATTCGGGAGAAGGAAGAGCAGTGAAATATGGGTCATATGCCATATGGTCATTGAGAGATAAATGCGACAGCGCCTCCTCAGTCGCGGAGCGACGGTTGAGCCTAGCCCGGCTTTAAAAAGCCGGGCTAGGCTCAACCGTCGCTCCGCGACATGGAATACGGCGGTCGCATCTATTTCTTAAAGATCGTATGGCATATGGCATATGAAATACCATCAGGCCATGCAGTTTAGCCGCTATCTAATTGGGATTGACCTCGGCACGACAAATTCAGCCGTCGCATACGTTGACACGCAGGAACCGATAACCGGCGACGCGCCGACTATCCACGTCTTCGACATTCTGCAGCTCATCGCCGAAGGGGAGGTCGGCGCGGTTCCGACGCTGCCTTCGTTTCTTTATTTCGCGAACGAGCAGGACGCGCCTGGCAGTTTGCGGCTTCCGTGGGAAGAGCGGCCCGACGCCGTCGTCGGCGTATTCGCCCGCGAACAGGGCGCGCTTGTTCCCGGACGGCAGGTCACATCGGCCAAGTCCTGGCTCTGCCATGACGCGGTTGACCGGACGGCGAAGATTTTGCCCTGGGGCGCGGAGCATACGGAGCAATCCTGTTCGCCGGTCGAAGCCTCGACGCGTTATCTCGCTCATCTGCGCGACGCGTGGAATCACACGGTGGCTGCGGGCGATGACGAATTGCGCTTCGAGCGGCAGGATATAGTTTTGACCGTGCCCGCGTCGTTCGACGAAGAGGCGCGCGAACTGACCGTCAAGGCGGCGCGCGACGCCGGCTTCCAGAATCTGACCCTGCTCGAAGAGCCTCTAGCGGCCTTTTACGCCTGGATCGTGGCGCGCCGGCGGTCGCTCAAAAGATATTTGAAAGACGGCGACATCGTTCTGATCTGCGACGTCGGCGGCGGCACGACGGATTTCAGTCTGATCCGCGTGCAGATCGTGAGCGGCGAGATCAAATTCGAGCGCATTGCGATCGGCGAACACCTGTTGCTCGGGGGCGATAACGTCGACCTGGCACTGGCGCGCCGGGTGACGGAGAAGCTGGGCAATCCGAAACTGAGCCTCCGCCAGCAGAACGCTTTGCGCCGGCAGTGCTGCGCCGCGAAAGAGAAACTGCTCAGCGACGGCCGCCTCAAGCGTGTTGCGGTGAATATTCTCGGGGCCGGGCGCTCGGTCGTTGGCGGAACGCTCAGCGCGGAACTTACTCGGCAGGAAGTCGAAGAGGCGCTTATCGATGGTTTCCTCCCACTCACCGATCCTGGCGAACTGCCCGCGCGCGAACGCCGAACCGGCCTGCGCGAACTCGGCTTGCCCTACGCCGGCGAGCCGGCCGTCACCAAACATCTCGCCGCATTCTTGACTAAGAGTGGGGAGTGGGGAGTGGGGAGTGGGGAGTGGGGAGCAGGGAATCGGGAAATGAAAGTTGGGGAGCAGGGAGCCGAGAAAAAATCCCCACTCCCCACTCCTGTTCGCCCCGACGCGATCCTCTTCAACGGCGGATTTTTCGCGCCGTCCATCACACGCGAGCGAATTGTCGAGACGGTTGCGAATTGGTTCCGTGAAAAAAGAAAGCAGTGGCAGCCGAAGGTTTTAAGCAACGAAGCGCCGGAGAGCGCGGTCGCGGTGGGCGCGGCGTATTACGGGCACGTCAGAAAGAGCGGGGGCTTGCGCGTCAGCGGCGGCAGCGCCCGCGCCTATTATGTCGGTGTGCAGACCGGCGCGCGTGTCGCCGACGGGCAGGTCCGGGCCGTCTGCGTGCTGCCGCGCGGGACTGAAGAGGGAACAACGCTTAGCCTGGAGGGCAGGGAATTCACGACGCTCGCCAACCGTCCCGTCACGTTCACGCTCTATAGCTCGACCATGGGTCACGACGCCCACGGCGTCGTGACGCCATTGAACGAAGACGACGTCCATCGCCACGCCCCGCTGATCACCACGCTGCGTTACGGCAAGAAGTCGCGCCAGGTGGAGTTGGCCGCGCAATTGACTATGAGCTTCACCGAGGTGGGCACACTCGAACTCTGGCTCAACTCGCTCAATTCCGACCACCGCTGGCGACTGCAATTCCAACTGCGAGGCGCGCAAGCCGCGATCGAACACGAAGAAGAAGAAGCCGCGGCCGAAGAGCCGCAGACCGTAATTTCCGAAGAGGCTCTGGCCCTGGCCGAAGATCTGATCCGCGCCGTCTTCGGCGGGCCCGTCGACGCCCTCAAGCTCAAGGAGGACGAGGCTGTCACGCCGCAAAATCTGGTCGGCCGCATCGAAGCGGTCTTCGGCTACGGCAAGGACGCATGGCCGATGATCGCGATTCGCAAGCTGTGCGACACGCTCGCGGACGTGGCTGATGGGCGCAAGAAGAGCCCTAGGCACGAAGCCCGCTGGCTCAATCTCTTCGGATTCTGCCTGCGCCCGGGCTTCGGCGCGCCGGCGGACGATTGGCGAATCTCGCAGGCGCGCAAGATCTACATGGCGGGACTCAAGTTTCCTAGAGAGCTGCAATGCCAGGTCGAATGGCTGGTCCTGTGGCGGCGCGTGGCGGGAGGGCTGAACGTCAATCAGCAGAACGAACTCTTCCACCGGCACAAGGTGGCGCTGGGCGTCGGGGGGAAAAAACTTAGTGGGCGGCTCAACACACAGGTCGAGCGCGAAGGGTGGCGATTGTTGGCCAGCCTGGAACATCTGCCATCGCCGACCCGCGTGGCGCTCGGCAAGGAGCTGCTGGTCAAGGTCAAGGAGCAACCCACGAATCAGAGCTTCCTATGGTCATTGGGTCGTCTTGGCGCGAGGATTCCGCTCTACGGCCCGCTCAACTGCGTCATCCCGGCGGAGGTCGCCGCTCAATGGATGAAGTCATTGCTGCGCCTCACGCGACTCACGCCCGACGTCGCGTCAGCCGTCGTCCAATTAGGCGCGAGAACCAACGACTCACATCGGGATGTTGACGCCGACGCCCGCTGGGAAGCGATGGTCAGATTGAATGAAGTCGGATTGACAGGCGCTCTGATCGAAAGCCTGCGCGAATACGTCCCGCCCGGGCGCAACGACGCTGTTCGAATCTTCGGCGAGTCGTTGCCTGAAGGGTTGCGGTTGGTCGGGTGAGCGCTCGAACTGTAACCTAAAGTTATTTACAAACTAGTGGCGCCTTGTCATATAGGCTGCGCCTGGAAGCTCTTGCGTAGGAACTGCAGATGTAATCAAGCAAGAATGTTAATAACATGCTTATTGGTAGACGTAAAATAACGAGCGGAAAATGAAAAATGAGCATATTTTTGTTGCGCGCGGTTCCAATACTGAATAAGATTGTTCATGCCCTGTTCAGGGGTAGTCGCTCGGGGAACTAGTTCACTGAGCGGATTTGCCTACCTGATTCGTTTCCCCAAACCCCGTAGTTCTTCGTGGCTTCCCCGCCCGACCCCGAAAACTAAAACAAAGAACAGATTCAGTAGCGGCCGGAAGTCTACCCTGCAATCCGGTCGAAAGTGTCATGGGCCAAATTTTGGCCATTTCAAGGATAAAAAAATGAGCATTACACCCATCAACGATTCATATTGGTTAGTTCCCGGACGTTTGCTGGCGGGCGAGTATCCGGGGGCGAAAACAAAAGATGAAGCCCGCCGGAAACTGCAGTCTTTTCTGGACGCAAAAGTGGATTTCTTTCTCGATCTGACGGAGGAAAAGGAAGGGCTCGAGCCCTATGCGCAACTCCTTGAGGAAGAGGCTATAGCTCGGGACCGGAGAGTCGTTTACCGACGCCTGCCGATCCCTGATATGGACGTGCCGACGACCGATAGGATGCTTGAGATTCAACAGACCATCGAGGCGGCGCTCGAGTCCGGGAGGACGGTCTATGTCCACTGCCTGGGCGGCCTCGGTCGGACAGGGACGGTCCTCGGTTGTTACCTGGTCGAGCATGAAGTGAGCGTCGCCGAGGCGCTTGCCGAGATCCAGCGGCGCCGTCGGTGGACCAAGGACGGATGGAAGAAGTCTCCACAAACCCCGGCGCAAGTGGATTTCGTGAAGAGATGGTGTTCGTTTGCGTCTCAGGGACAGATGCGGGAGAAGGTAAGAGACTCCGTTAGGGCCGCTTAGATCGGTTCGACGATTGGCGTTTGCGGTAAATATCGCATCAATAGAATGCGGATGACACGGACAGGCGCGGATCCTCGCGGATATAACCAGAGAGGATCCGCGCCTGTCCGCGTCATCCGCGTTCTATTAGCCCATACACCGATCTGAAAAACGCTCCAGGTTTGGCCCGGCGACTATTCCGGCCACTTCCCATCTTTCATTTCGCGCAGGCTCAGTTTGAGCGGATCGATCACAACGTGTTTCACCTTCTTTCGATTCCAGGTGTAGGTGACGTGAACCAACCCGTCGCCGGTCTGGATCACCGCAGGATAGGAATATTCCGCTTCAGGAGGGCCTGTTTCGAGTGCGAGCGCCGCTTTCCACGTCTTGCCGTCTTCGCTGACCGCGACGTTGAGCGGCGCTCTTCCGCCCCATTTCCCAGACTGCGTGACCACGTGGTTGTAGACCAGTAAATGGCGTCCGTCTTTGAGCGTTACGCCGTCAATGCCTGAGTTAGGATTTGGCAAAACCATCGCGCTGAGCTTGCCCCAGGTCTTGCCGTTGTCATCCGACCACGACTCAACAATCTTTCCCTGACGGCTCCGCATCAGCGCCTGGAGTCTTCCTCCCTTGTGCAAAAAGACTGCCGGCTGAATCACGCCGAACTCCTTGCCATCATTGATCGCATCAGTGCGCCGCCACGTCTTGCCCAGGTCGGCGGTGTGCTCGAAGTGGACGCGCCAGCCGTTGTCTTCAGTGCTGGAAGGGCAGAGCAATGCGCCGTCGCCGATCTCGATCGGTTTATTCTTAATCGGCCCGGCAATGCCGTCAGGCAACCGCCGCGGCTTGCTCCAGGTCTTCCCGCCGTCCTCCGAAGTCATTATCATTCCCCACCACTCGCTCGGGCTGGGGCCGACTTTGTAAAAGAGCAGCAGCGGCCCATCCTTTGCACCTGATTCCACCCCTGATTTCATTTGATACAGCGCAGGGTTCCAGGTTGGGTAGCGTTTTTCCGGCGACTCGACGCCGTTGGCCACTTCGACCGGCGTAGACCATTTGCCGTCTTCAAACCGGGACGTCCAGATGCCGACGTCCGGATGCTTCTCCCTCGTCCCACCGAACCACGCCGCGACTAGTCCGCCTTTCGATTCGGCGATGGTCGATGCATGGCATTGCGGGAACGGCGCGTTTTCGTAAATGAATTCGCTTTTGATCACGCCGGGCGTGGAGCTTTGCGCAGGCGCAGCAGGCGCCATGTTGCGAATCGCCGAGATGCGCCATCCATTTTCAGTTCGTTTCAACACCAGCGTCGTCCACATATTCCGTGTCGCGCCCCCGGCGAGGCCCGTCAGTTCGTAACGCCCGTCGACGATCGCCGCGTCGGGCGATAACATCCTCACGGACTCCACAGTAATAGTACGTTTCCCTCCTGTGTTCCTGGAACTCTCCATCGTCCCGCGAACCACCGCGTCGCGTCCCTTCCGCCATTCGCCAGACGACACGAGCTGGTCGGCGTCGCTCGTGAACAGTGCCGCAATCGCCGCGGCATCGCTTTTTTCGCGCGCATCGACGTAGCGCTTGACGACGTCGCGCACGGCCGCGTCGTCGCCGCCTGCCGGCGTGCTCGGGTTGGATTGTGGCGAGAGTCCGACGACACCCAC
>DATEMG010000371.1:0-13130 GCA_035275805.1 Blastocatellia bacterium | reverse complement strand
GTCGCCCCGTCTCCTTGTCCCATTGTCTCTCCATCTCTGTGGCCTTCGATGATCTCTGTGGCAAGTTCTTCAGGGCCTCGATTGCGAGGCGTCTGAGCCCTGAACTGATGACTGTAGTTTGACATTCGGCAGATTCAACCTGAATTCGATGTCGGCGCCTCGCGCCCCGAAGGCGACCATTCGTCCCAACTGATCGATCGCAAATTCGAGCGTACGGTCGCGACCGGCCAGCAGGTCCGTTATCCGCGTTTCGAGGTGCATATCGGGTTTAACTCCCAACCCCTCGATGCGGCGCCCCATCGCCGTTCGATAGTCGCTGTCGCTCACGTTGAGCTTGCCGCCGTCGAGGAGTTTCACCGTCCGGCTGACGCCGAGCAGACAGCCGCAGGTTGTGGGGCTTGCGCCGACGATTATAGCGCGTTTCCGCTCCTGCATCGCGGCGGCGAAGATTTCGGAGCCGCTGGCCGAACGCGCGCTGACTAACACAACGAGCGGCCCGCTATAACTTATCTCCGTCCGCTGGGTGTAACGGGAGGCGGCGCGCCCCTGCCGGCTGATGAATTCCCCCAGGCCGTCGCCTTCCGGGAGAAAATAACTGGCGATCTGGGCGACGGTGGCGACGAAGCCGCCGCCGTTATTCCGCAAATCGAGAATGAGTCCTCGCGTCCCCTGCGCCTCTCGCATTGCGGCCTCGAAATCTCCTTCGATCTCAGGCCCGAATCCCGTTATCTCGATGTAGCCGAAGTTATTAAGCGGCTTCCTAGCGACCACGCGCCGCTGGAATTCGACGAACCGGCGCGTCAGGGTCACGGTGCGCGGCCTTTCTTCGATGTCCAGGAAAGTCACCGACAACGGCGTGTCGCGCGCCCCGTGAAAAAGCCTGTCGTAGGTCTGCGTCTCGAGCGCAGTCTCGGTCGAGCTTTCAATGATCTCGTCGCGTATGCGTTCAAGCGCCTTCTGGATGGGCAACCCGTCGACTTGTATGACGGTGAAGCCCGAACGTATGCCCTTGCGCGCGGCCTCGGAGCCGGGATCGACCCAGGTCACGACAGCTTTGCCCTCGATGCGGCGCACGGCCACTCCGACCGTGGAGCCCGCCGGGCGGTCGCGATCGAAGCCGTCCTCGGGCGCATAGACCCGCGTGTGCGCGTCGCCCAGCTTGCCGATCATTTGCCGCAGCACCCGATAAAACTCCGCGTTATTGCGGGAGGCTTCGGCTTGCGGGCGGAAAATCTCGCGCTGCAACCGCCAATCGACCCCGCGATGGCGCTTGTCGTAATAATTGTCGGATATAGCGCGCCAGACCTGATCGAAGACTTTGAGCCGGTCTTCGCGGCTGTTGGCCGCGCCGGCGCCCTGCGCGCGAACGCCGGCATGCGGAAGGGCGTCCGGCGCCCGCAGACAGATCAACCAGCAGAAAAGTAGAACGGCCGGAAATAACGCCTGTAATATTGCGGATTGGGAATCTGGGATTGCGGATTTAAGAGAGTTGAGGAGTTGTGATTTCATTCTGTCCTTAATGATCCGTATTGATAATTTGAGCTGTCGTTACCCTACGGATTCGAAGCGCGATTTGTCTTCTTGTAATCCGTAATCCGCAATCCTCACACAGTCTGCATCAGCCTTGTCAGCAGAGCCGCGCGGCGGGGAATGTCGTCGATGACGATGTGTTCGTGTTCGGCGTGCGCTCCCGCCCCGTCAACGCCGAGTCCGTCGAGCGTGGGCACGCCCATCGCCGCGATGAAGTTTCCGTCTGAGCCTCCTCCGACTACCTCGTCTTTGAGCTCGAATCCGAGTTCAGCAGCCAAGGCTCGGGCGTGCTCGTAGAGCGCAATGTTCTTCTCCGAGCGCGGCATCGGCGGACGATTTATTCCGCCCGACACTTCAATCTTCGCGCCGTCGGTGACGGGCGTGAGCCCTCGAATCGCGGCGATGAGATTCTCGCCGTCTTCCGGCGTCCAGAATCTGACATCGACTTTGGCCGAGGCGCAAGCCGGGACGACGTTCAATGCGCTGCCTCCTTCGACCAGCCCCACGCTGACCGTGACCCCCCGCCCGTAATCGTTGAGCGCCGACAGACGCAGAGTTTGATGAGCCAGTTCGACGATCGCGTTGACGCCTTTTTCCGGATCGAGCCCCGCATGCGCAGCGCGCCCCAGCGCCCGAACGGTGAAAGTCCCGATGCCTTTGCGGCCGGTTTTGACGACGCCCCCCGAGATCGGCGGCTCGAGGATCAGAGCGGCCGCGGCGTTTTTCGCATCCTCTTCGATGAGCGGGCGCGAGGTCCGGCTGCCTATCTCTTCGTCGCATGTAAGCAATAGTGTAACCGGCCTCTTCGTGGCCAGCCTCTGCGAGACGATTGTCCGCAGCGATTCGACGAGAATCGCGACGCCGGATTTCATGTCAAAGATTCCGGGGCCGTGGGCGCAACCTTCGGGCGTGACGCGAAAAGGCAGGCGTTCAAGCGAGCCGACCGGCCACACAGTGTCCAAATGACCCACCACCAAAACCCCCTGCTCCAACCTATCGTGACCGAAATCAAATCTGGCGCGCAGGTGAGTTCCGTATCCATTTTGCGGTATCAATTCGACCTGGCCGCCGATTTCGCGCAACTGCCCGGAGACGAAGCTCGCGATCTCATTGAGCCTCGACTCTTCGCGCGACTTGGTCTCACGTTCGACCAGTTCCCGGATCGATTGGAGAATCGCCTCCCGGCGCGCGGTGTAATGATCCAGCAAGTTCATTGCCAATTCTTCGATTGCGGATAAGGACCCTGGGGTTGCGGATTTATTTTCGCCGGGCGCAATCTGGTCTCGATTTTCACTCTCAATCGGTGTCATTATTTTAGGTAGTTTGACAACTGCGAACCCACAATCCGCAATCCACAATCCGCAATCAAGCGCAGATTGACAAGGCGTCCGAATCATGCACAATACCGCATCATCTGACAAGTTCTTGGTTATAGAACAGTGTCATCAATCAAGCTCCGTCAAGAGGCCATACCCCGTAAGTCTTCGTCGCTGGCTTCGTTGAAATCGGCGCCAGGGCGGTTTCCCAGCGCCGGCGGTTTCTCCGGCGACGGTCGTTCAAATGGTATTCGGCGCCAGATGTAAAAAAAGCGGCGCGGTGAAACTTATAGCGGGCTGGCGGCGTCAATAGCGTCAAGGCGTGACGGCGCCTTTTTAAAGGCGCCAAGAAGTAAGGTGGTCAGAATTCAGAGTCGCGCCGTCGTGGCGGCTCACCCAACCCTTGAGTTCTAATATTGAGATCCGGGATGATCCCTAGATAATGACCTTGGAGGATAAATTCCATTATGAACAAGTATAGCCCGTTGATCGCATTAATGTTGCTGGCTAGCTGCGTCACGCTTGCGCCGCTAAGAGCGAACGCGCAGGACGATGACAAGATGGTCGCGTTTGAACGCGACTGGTACGACACCTGCTACCAGAAGAAACCTATAGATGCGGATAAGTGCTACCAGCAATCCAAGGAATTGCTGGATAAATTCCCCGCGAGCAAATACCGCCCGAATGCGGAGAAAAACGTCAAGTCATACGATCGAAATAAAGCTTCGGAGAAATTTCAAGCCGCGCTAGACGCCTACTACAAACAGTCGCCACAAGACGCGGCCAAATTGGAAGCGCTTTTCGCCGCCGGCGACGGGTACCTTCAGGTTGAACCCGATCAACAAAGCCCCTCTCACCTCTATGTTCTCGGCCAGATGGCGCTGGCCGGCCACCAGGCCTCTCTGGGCAGGATTTATGACAAGCTGGACAAGGTCAAAGAGTACATTGACCGAGCCATGAAGTCCTTCGGTAGCGCCCAGCCATCGGAAGCCACCAAGAAGGATTTCGATGACTATGTAGTTCCGCTAAAAGATCTGGTGATGGCCAACGGCAATCAGTTTCTCGGCTTCCGACTGATAGAGAATAAGGGCGATCAGAATCAGGCCCTCGATTACTTGGGCCAGGCGGTCCAGGTGAAGGGAAAAGAGGTGGGCTCGAAGGATCCGATCAATTACTGGCTGCGCGCAATGGTTTATAACAACCAATACACCGAATTGAGAAAACAATATGACGCCTTACCCAGTGACGTCGAGAAGACCGGCGACCCGGGCAAAGAGATCCTCACTAAGGTTAACACACTGCTCGACACCAAGCTGGTTCCTGAATACGCCCGCGTTCTCGCAACGGCTAACAAGCCTGACGCCAAGAATATCTATGACGCCGCCAAACAACCGTTCGACCAACTGTGGGAGTACCGAACCGGCGCCAAAGACAAAGCCGACGAATACATAAAAAACTATGCGGGCGACCCGACCATCAATTCAGTCCCGATTCCGGCGAAACCTGCGGACACGAGTAGCCTGGCCGCTCCCGCCCCGACAACCACAGGCCCCGCCAACGTAAAACTACCGACGGGTAAGCCCGCTGCCGCGCCTGGCGGCAAGGCGGCGAACGGCAATGGCGCTAAATCGGCGCCGGCCAAAGGCAAAGCCAAACCGAAGGGCAGGAGGCGTAACTAACAGATCGCAGATAGAAGATCGAGGATCGAACAGGCGACGCGATCCTCGATCTTCGATCCTCTATCTTTTCTACATCTTCGATCCGCAACCCGCCAGGTTTGACAAGGCCCCCGATTCGTGCACAATACATTTTCACCTAACAAGTTCTTGGTAAGGCTGTTAGCGCAGCGTTATTGAATGTTGTATCGGCGTCCCGGCTCACCCAATCCCCGAGCTCTGTTTCAAGACCTGGGAAGATTCCGAGAAGAAGCCTGTTGAGGATTCAGTTCTATGAAGAAGAAGTTTAGCCTATTGATTGCCTTAACGCCCCTGGTCGCCCTTATTGCGCTCGCGCCGTTAGCAGCAAACGCCCAAGACGAAGCGCAGGCTGAGTTCGAGCGCACATGGTACGACACCTGTTACACCAAGAAAGATGTAGAGAAGTGTTACCAACTGTCCAAGGAATTGGTGGAGAAATATCCCACCAAGAGCACGTACATTGATAACGCAAAGGTGAAGGTCAAGGTCTATGACCAAAATAAAGCCTGGGAGAAATTTCAAGTGGCGTTTGACGCTTACTACAAGCAACCTCCACAAGACGCCGCGAAATTGGAAGCGCTCTTCGCCGCAGGCGACGCCTTCCTCCAGGTCGAGCCTGACAACCAGGCCCCCTCTCACCTCTATGCTCTCGGCCAGATGGCCCTGGCCGGCCACCAGGCATCGATAAGCAGAATTTATGACAAACTGGATAAGGTCAAGGATTACGTCGAACAGTCCATGAAGGCCTTCCAGAGCGCCCAGGCGTCGGAGAAAACCAGGAGGGATTTCGACCTCTACGTGGCTCCGTTGAAAGAACTCGTAATGGCCAACGGCGCCCAGTTCATCGGCTTCCGGCTGATTGAGACCAAGGGCGACGCGGATCTGGCGCTCGAATATTTGACCAAAGCCACTCAGGTGAAAGGCAAAGACGGCGTCGGATGGAAAGACCCGAACAATTATTGGCTGCGGTCGACCATCTACAGCGCTCAATATATCGAATTGAAAAAGCCGTACGACGCGATGACGGACGAGCAGAAGAGCAGCGAAGCAGGCAAAGAGATTCTTAAGAAGGTCAATGAACTGCTCGACACCAAGCTGATCCCGGAATACGCCCGCGTCCTCGCAACGGCCAACAACCCTAACGCTAAAAACTACTACGAGGTCGTCAAACCACAGTTCGACCTCTTATGGAAATTTCGGACCGACGCGCCGGACAAGGCCGCCGATTACGTTAAAAGTTACGCGAACGACCCGACCATCGCCAACGTGCCGGTCCCGGCGAAGCCTGAAGACGCGAGCAGCTTAAACGCTCCCGTCCCGACAACAGTTACCACCAATGTCAAACTGCAAGCGGGCATGCCTGCCGGTCTACCCGGCGACAATGGCATTAAAGCTACGGCCGAAAAAAGGGCCAGTGTGAAAAGCAGCAGGAAGCGTGGCAGAGGCTAAGCAGAGGCGCCAGTAATCGTCGTGAGCGACACAGCGACTGAAAACCAAATCTTCAATCCGGACGAGACGCCGTCCTCCTTCGAGGAAATGCTTTCGCATCTCGAAGAAGAGATCGGGTATTTCTTCCGCGATCGCAACCTGCTGCGCCGGGCCATGACCCATCGCTCATACGCCAACGAGCAGGCTGACCCGCGCCCTCCACACAACGAGGCCCTGGAATTCCTGGGCGATGCCGTGCTCGAATTCCTGATCAGCGCCTGGCTCTTGGAACTCTACCCAACCCAAACCGAAGGCACGCTCTCGAAGATGCGCGCTTATACCGTCAGCGCGGTCAACCTGCAGAAACAGGCCGCCCGGCTGCGGCTCGGCAGCTACCTGCTGCTCAATCGTGGCGAAGAAAAAACGGGCGGGCGGAACAAAATGGCCCTGCTTGTGGATTCCTACGAGGCTCTGCTAGCGGCCATCTACCTCGACCGCGGCATCGAGGCAGCCAGGAATTTCGTTCGGCGAGAGTTCGCCGACACGCTCGCCGAGATCGACCCACAAGACCTTACCGCAACCGACTACAAAACGGCGCTGCAGGAGCGCCTGCAATCGGTCGGGCTACCGACGCCCCAATACGCCATCGTCGAGAGCCTCGGCCCCGACCATCGCCGCGTCTTCCGAGTCGAGCTGCGCGTCAACGGCCAATGCTTCGCCACCGGAGAAGGGGCCACCATCAAAGGCGCGCATCAGGCCGCAGCCCGCGCCGCCCTGGACATCTTTGAAACCGAGATCGAAAAACTCAAAGATAATCATAAAGATAATCATGCCCACGGTCATGAAACGCGGGCGACGTCTATTGAAAACGGGGCAAGAATTCCAATCACCGACACAATTTTCTGACTATTCGGAAGATCACTGTGAGTATTATGAATGGGATTTATAAGACTCATAGGACTCATGAATCCTATGAGCCCTATTCAGGTTTCCAGAAACTCATCCCTTCATCTCTTTTCATCGCGACTTTCGCCGTTTATTACTTCTCCAACTCACACTCAGGCTCTTATTACGATTACACATTCCGGATCGCGGAAGCGATACTGGACGGCAGACTCGGGCTGACCGAACGCCCGCCCGACTGGTTGAATGAAATGGTCCCGCTCGACGGGAAGTACTACTCGGTCTTCCCGCTGGGCGCGGTCGTGTCGATGCTGCCGCTGGCCGCGCTCAAGCGCCTCGGCCTGATAGAACTTTTCCCGGGAACGCTGATCGCCGCGCTGCTGGCCGGCGCGGCTTCGCTGTCCTTCTATCTGCTCTCGGCGAGATACGCCGACGGCGTAAAACGGAGACTGGTGTTGACGCTGCTGCCGGTATTCGGGACCTGGATGTGGGCGAATCTGGCCTTCGCGGGCGCATGGCAGATCGCGCTGGGATTCGCGGTCGTGGGCCAACTCGGGGCGATCTATTTCATCATAATCAACTACCGCCCGACGCTCGCCGGACTTTGCTTCGCTCTGGCTTTCGGCAATCGCACTGAGATCATTCTGTTGGCGCCGATTTTCTTCTACCTGATCGTCAAACACGCGCCGCCGGAGGTCGTAAAAGACGGGGCCCGCCAGTTGCGGATGATCGCCCGTTTCGTCGCGATCCCGATCACCTTCGGCCTTCTGACGCTCGGCTACAATTACGCGCGGTTCTCTTCCTTCTTCGATTTCGGCTACGCCAGGATTCCGGGCGTGCTCGATGAACCGTGGTACCGGCACGGCATCTTCTCGATTTACGCCATCCCGCTCAACGCCGAGGCGATGCTTTTCGAAACCTGGCGGCGCATCGACCGCTTCCCTTACTTCACACCGACAGGGTTCGGCGGATCGATCTTTCTGAGCTGTCCCTTTCTGATCTACCTGTTCAGAGCCGGCGCGCGCGACGCTACGTTGAAGACTCTGGCATGGGTCGCCGTCGCGGTATTGACGCTCACGCTCTGGCTACATGGCAACCCCGGCGGATGGCAGATCTCCTACCGCTACGCGATGGAGCTGCTGCCGTGGATGTTTCTGATCCTGCTCGAAAGCTGCCCGAAAAAGGTCGGCCTGGCTGAAGTGGCGCTGCTTCTCGCTTCAATAGCGATCAACGCATACTCGACGTGGCTGTTTTTGTGGAAGCAAGCCCTGAGCTAAATCGGAACAGGCAACATTCGGACAATTGTAATGCCACAGAGACACAGAGACACAGAGAAAGAGAGGAAAAGAGATTGTCTGGAACGCCTCTTTTCTCTTTCTGCTCTGTGCCTCTGTGGCTCTATGGCTATTTCTTCTGTCCCAAAGTTTGTTGGCCTGATTTAGATCAACCACGAATTAACACGGATGAACACCACTACTTATGTTCATTGGCGCTCATTCATGTCCATTCGTGGATGAAACTCTTCCTCTCGGAGTTTTACTTTCGCTGGTAAATCGCCTTTCCATTGAAGATAGTCATTACGACTTTTGCCTTCTCGATCTCGACCGGATCGATCTTGAAGATGTCGGCTGAGAGCACGACCAGATCGGCCAGTTTGCCCACCTCGATCGAGCCTTTCACTTTTTCATCACCGCTGGCGTATGCCGAACCTATCGTAAAGGCGCGGACGGCTTCGGCGACGGTGATCTTCTGTTCCGGGACCCAGCCCTGCGGACATTTGCCGTCGAGCGTGCGGCGAGTCACGGCGGCGTAGATTCCCATCAGCGGCTCCATCGGCGCGACGAACCAATCGGAGCCGAAGGCCAGCGTGGCCCCGGCGTCGAGCAGCGAACGAAAAGCGTAAGTCCCCTTCGCGCGGTTCGGCCCGATGCGATTCTCGGCCCATCGCCCGTCGTCAATGGCGTGGAAGGGCTGCATCGAAGCGATCACGCGTTCGGCGCCAAAACGTTTGATTTCTTCGGGCCGCAAATGCTGCGCGTGTTCTATGCGGAGCCGGCGGTCTCGCGCGCCGTTTCGCTTCACGACTTCGGCGAACACATCGAGGATCATCTTGTTCGCCTTGTCGCCGATGGCGTGAACCGCTACCTGCAACCCGGCCCTATCCGCGTCAAGGATGTTGTTGAGCATCTTGCCTTCGGGAAACATCTCGTCGCTCGGCAACCCCGAAGTCTTCGGAGCGTCCAGGTAAGGCTCGAAAAACAACGCGGTTGTCGAACCAAGCGAACCGTCGGCGAATCCTTTTAATCCCCCGATCTTGAGTTTGTCGTTCCCGAACCAGGCGCGGACCCCCACGCGCGCCAAACGCCCCCATTCCGACAGTGGCTGAATGCCGTAGACGCGAACAGTCAGTTCGCCATTCGCGAGCAGCTTCTGGTAGACGCCGAAGACTTCGGGCGAGGCCGACATATCCTGCACGCTGGTGACGCCGTTTTCCGCCGCGTAGGCTAGCGCGGCGCGAATCGCCTCGGCCATCACCTCCTCGCTCGCACTCGGAATGACCTTGTAGACGTAATTCATCGCCGCGTCTTTCAACACCCCGGTCGGCTCGCCCCTAGCGTCGCGCACAATCGTCCCTCCCGGCGGGTCTGGCGTCTCGCGCGTCACTCCCGCCAGCTTCAACGCCAGCGAATTGGCCAAACACATATGCCCGTCGAGCCGATTGATAAAGACCGGATTGTCCGGCGTGACCGCGTCAATTAGCCCTCGCGTGGGTAGCGCGGGCGGAGTCCAGTTCTCGTGATCCCAGTTCCCGTTCAATATCCATCTGCCCTTGTGCAGCTTCGACGCGAAATCGCGGATTCGGTCACGGAACTCTTCGGGAGTCCTCGCGTCGCGCAACTGTACGCTGGCCAATCCCATCCCGCCGTCGAGGAAATGCACATGCGAATCGTTGAAACCAGGCGTAACGCGCTTGCCCTGCAGGTCAATCACCTTCGTATTCGCGCCAACCCATTTCCGAATCTCTTCGGTCGAACCGACGGCGGCGATGCGATTGCCCAAAACTGCAACAGCCTCGACTTCGGCTTGTTTGTCATTCACAGTCCAGATTTTTCCATTGACCAGAACCAGATCGGCAGGAGCCTGCGCCAGAACTTGCGCCGAAAACGCAAGCGTGATGAGGAGAAGGAAAAGTTGTTTCATTTGATCTCTTCTTTAGAACAAGCGTCGGACCCATCGGCATATAAAGAGCTCTGCCAAAGATATCAAGACCCCAACAAATACGATAAAACCTATAAAATTCCACTCGGAAAAGAATATACCTCTCACTCGGGCGCCGGGCACGTCTAAACCATAAGGTCCGAATAGAATTGAGGTAATTACGATAACAATAAAGAGAATGACTCCACAAAGAATATCCCGCGCTAAACCAGGATGCATCAAGTTCCGAAGCAGTAGTTCGGTTGCGCCTGCCACCAAGCCGATAAATCCGGCCACAATCAAATATGATACGAGAGTTATTCTCCATCCAAAGTAGAAATTCCTGTAATAGGTAGACCATGGATAACCCACCAACAGCAGGATCATGCAAACCGCAAAAGTAGATAGTACTATCAACACTGAATGCATGTCATTTCCTTATCTTAGGCTCGACGCCTTCATTCCAAGTTCGAGGTTTGCTCCACAAGGCGTTGTGAGCATTTGCACTGATGCTTTGTCGCGTTGCATTCAGGTTTTCTACTCTGGGATCATCTATAATCCTCCCTCCTGGAGTCCGCACCGGAAGACGAGTTCAGGGGGAAAATTCGCTTCTGATTTGTCGCTGGTATAACCGGTAGTAGCGCCCCTTCTGTTCCAGCAATCGCTCGTGCGTTCCCTGTTCAAGGACGCGGTTATTTTTCAGAACCAGGATCAGGTCGAATTTTTCCATCCCGGCGAAGTTGTGCGCAATGACCAGGGTGGTCTTGCCCTGCTGCAATTGTTCGAGGGCGTCGTGAATGAGGGCCGCTGATTCGGCGTCCACGGCTGAGGTCGGTTCGTCGAGGATCAGGGCCGAGGGGCGCTTGATGATCGCGCGCGCCAGGCAGATGCGCTGGCGCTGGCCGCCCGAAAGCGTCGCGCCGCGCTCGCCGATGATAGTGTCGTAAGCTTCCGGCAGCGAGGCAATGAAATCGTGCGCGTACGCTTGTCGCGCCGCCTCGACGACTTCTTCCGGCGAAGCCTCGGGCTTGCCGTAAGCGATGTTTTCGCGAATCGAAGCGCCGAAGAGGATCGAGTCCTGCAGCACGACGCCGATTTCGCGGCGCAAACTTTTGCGGCTGTAGCGCCTGATGTCCACGCCGTCGATCCTGATCTCGCCAGAGCGCGGGTCGTAGAACCGCAGCAGCAGACTGGCGACGGTCGATTTGCCCGAACCGGACGGGCCGACCAGCGCGACGCGCTGCCCCGGCGCGATGGCGAATGAAACGTCGTCGAGGACCTTCCTGCCGTTCCCGTAATCGAACGAGACGCGGTCGAAGACGATCTCGCCTTTGAGTCGCGGGGCCTCGACAGCCGATGCGTCGTCGCGGGCTTCCGGCTCCGTTTCGAATATCTCCTGGATGCGCCGCATGCCTACCATCGCTCGCGAATATCGCGTCGATAGCTTGGCCAGATTGCGCAGCGGTTTGTACATGTCGTTCAGGTAGGCCATGAAAATCAGCACGTCGCCCGGCGTCATTTCGCCGCCGAGCGCCAACAGCGCTCCGAAAAGCACCGTCGCGCACAAGCCGACGGCCTTGATCAATTCGAGCGAGCGCATCGCCACGGCGGCCAGGCGTTCGGCCTCGATCCCCTGCTCCAACGTGATCGCGCTCTCGGCGTCGAACCGCTGCTGCTCATAACTTTCGCGCCCGTAGGCCTTGACCAGCGGAACCGATGTCAGGACCTCGTTGAGCCTCGCCGCGATTACCCCCTCGCGCTCGCGCTGCTTTCTGGCCGTGACCTTGAGCCGCCCGTAGACGGAGGCGAGCGAATAGAAGAGGATCGGAAGAGTAGCCATCGCGACCAGGCTGAGCTTCCAATTGAGCAGGAACATGATCACGAACATCCCGACTACCGTCAGCAGTTGAGAAGACGCCGTCATCACCGATTCGCCGAAGGTGTCTTTCAAGACCTCGGTCTCGGTCGTGACCCTGTTGAGCAACTCGCCCGACCGCGCCCGGTTGTGAAAGTAGAGCGACAGCCCCTGCAAATGCGAGAAGAGTTCGCGCCGCAGGATGTGAACCATCTGGTGGCCAACGCGCGAGGTCTGATAGAGCTGGAAGTAATCGAAAAGGCTCCTGCCGCCAGCTATCAGGACGATGCCCACTGAGACTACGATGACGGCGACCGGCTTGCCCTGCGCCATCAAGCCGCCAAGGACTGCGAGCGAAGCCGGAAGCGGTTTGTCCAACAGGACGTAATCGAAGATGATCTTCAGCGGCCACGGCGCGAGCAGTTCCATCAGCGTGAAGCCGAGTATGCACAAAAGAGCCTTTGCAAGGCTGCGCCGCATCTCCCACAGATGCGCGCCGACTATTTCACGGACGTGGGGCGACTTCTGGTTCGACATAACTGCTCTTTAACAGGCTTTGAAAAGTGTGGAAGCGGGCGGTCGGGTGAGAAGCGAGAGTGTCCAATAAGGAGGCCAGAAAAGAGAGAGCTCGCTCGTCCATTACCTTGTGGTGCAGCGCCACGCCGATCGTCTGTTGAGCCGATAGCTGGGCGATCAGATCGTCTATGACCTCCTCGGGCGACTTCAATCGCGCTCCCCCATTCCATCGATAGATGTCCAGCGTGATCGAAATTTCCTCGAACCGATAGCCCGTCACAACAGAGCCCCCTCGTTTACCCGAAAGCGCGCGAAAGCCTAAACGATCAATGGCGCGGTAGGTGTCTTCCGTGCAGCGGTTCCACGGAGGGACGAAAACCGGAAACCAATTCGGACCAAACGCCTCAGTCATTCGCTCACGCCCCTGCGCTATGTCCGCCAACTGTTCGGCGTATGTCCGGCTGGGTCCGAACTCGCATTTCCGGCCCTCGCGTTCGTGGTTTGTATGACGCCAGCCGTGTTGATTCAATTCGAACATCGCGGGCGCCGCGAGGGCGAATTCCGCCAACAATTCGGCGCACAACGCCGTCAGCCGTCCCGGAATCACGCCGAGATTTATCGGCGTATTCAGTTCCGCGAAGAGTTTCAACAGTCGCCGCAGCGTCGGTTCATCTTCGTCCACGTCGT
>DATEMG010000370.1:0-15096 GCA_035275805.1 Blastocatellia bacterium | reverse complement strand
TGTTCTCGGCGTCGACGATTGACGAGTTGGAATTCTTCTTGAAGTCTGAAGAGACGAGTGGGGCTTCTTCAAAAGCCAGAATGCCTCTGAGTTCTTCGTTGGCGGCGTTCTTCAGCGCGGCGTTGACTTCCGCCGTGGAAGTCTCTTTTTCGACCTCCATCACGACGTCAACCAGTGAGACATTAGGGGTCGGGACGCGCACGGCGATACCGTCGAATTTACCCTTCAGTTCGGGGAGGACGAGCGCGACGGCCTTGGCCGCTCCGGTCGAGGTCGGGATCATCGAGAGCGCGGCGGCGCGGGCGCGGCGCAGGTCCTTGTGCGGGAAATCGAGGATGACCTGATCGTTCGTGTAGGAGTGAATGGTCGTCATGAGAGCTTTCTTGACGCCGAATTTCTGATGGATCACTTTGGCGACGGGGGCCAGGCAGTTGGTCGTGCATGAGGCGTTTGAAATGACGTGATGTTTGGCCGGGTCGTAGGCCTTCTCATTGACGCCCATCACGATGGTAAGGTCTTCGTTCTTGGCAGGGGCGCTAATGATCACTTTTTTAACCGGCCCACGCAGGTGAGCCGCAGCCTTTTCCTTGTCGGTAAAGCGACCGGTGGATTCGACCACTATTTGCGCGCCGACCTCTTCCCAGGGAATCTTGGCCGGGTCCTTCTCGGCGAATACGCGGAATTCGTCGCCGCCGACCTTAATCGTGTTTTCAGTGTAGGAGATGTCCTCTTCAAGATTGCCGAGGATCGAATCGTATTTGAGCAGATGGGCCAGCGTCTCGGTGTCGGTCAAATCATTAACCGCGACGAAGTCAATCTCCTTGTCTCCCAGAGCCGACCGCAGGACGTTGCGCCCGATCCGGCCAAAACCATTGATGCCAACTTTGATTGCCATTTTTCCTCTCCTGTTCAGGTTGATTGGGTGTTGATCTGATCAAGCGGCGGACGCGGCGGTGTGACGCCTAGCTTGAAGTCGAGCAAAGTATCTTAGCCGATTTATGCTGTCAACCTCGCGGTCTCGAAGCGACGATGAATATGCGGAATGCCATTGATGCATACCGCTCATAGGGGGAGTGGGGAGTGGGGAGTAGGGAATGGGGAGCGGGAAATAGGAAATGAACAATGGGATTCAATTCGCAAATCCCCATTCCCCACTCCCTACTCCCCACTCCCTATTTGTATCGGATAGCGCGCTCAGACGCGTTTCTTGACAACTCTCGCGAGCGCTGGCTATAGTCCAATTATGGCATATCCGTTGCAATCAGACGATAAATCACTGAGCGGGAAGCGGCCGCAGATACGCAGCACGACTGTCCTGGCGGTCCGCCGTGACGGTCGCGTAGTGATCGCGGGCGACGGCCAGATAACGATGGGCGAGACGATCATGAAATCTGGCGCGCGCAAAGTCCGCCGCCTTTACAGCGACAAGGTTGTGGCCGGATTCGCCGGGGCGAGCGCGGACGCCTTCGCGCTCTTCCAGCGCTTCGAGTCGAAGCTGGAGCAGTTTCACGGCCAGTTGAACCGCGCGGCAGTCGAATTGGCCAAGGACTGGCGCACCGACAAGATAATGCGTAACCTGGAGGCGCTGTTGATCGTTTCGGACAGCCAGAGCACGCTGGTCATCTCCGGCACCGGCGACGTGATCGAGCCCGATGACGGCATAGTGGCCATTGGCTCCGGCGGCCCCTACGCCCTGTCCGCGGCGCGCGCGTTGGCCAGACACACTGATTTTTCCGCACGCCAGATTGCGGAGGAAGCGATGAAGATCGCCGGCGAGATTTGCATCTACAGTAATTTGAATCTGGTGATTGAAGAAATATAAAAACAGGTGTGAGGTGTCAGGCGCCAGGTGTCAGGTGTGGGGGATCGGCGTCGCGCTGACACCTGACACCTCACACCTGAAACCTAAAGTTATGGTTATCTACCTCTCAGGCGAAATCGAAGACCAGTTGAGTCTGGACGAATTGACGCCGCGGCAGATCGTCGCCGAACTCGACAAGCACGTGGTCGGGCAGTCGGCGGCCAAGCGCGCCGTCGCGATCGCCTTGCGCAACCGCATTCGGCGGCAGAAACTGCCCGCCGATCTGGCGCAGGACGTGATGCCCAAGAACATCATTATGATCGGCTCGACCGGCATCGGTAAGACTGAAATCGCGCGGCGCCTGGCGCGGCTCTCGTCGTCGCCCTTCCTCAAAGTCGAGGCGTCGAAGTTCACCGAGGTCGGCTACGTCGGGCGCGACGTCGAATCGATGATCCGCGACCTGACGGAGATCTCGATCGACATGGTGCGCGCGGAAAAGGTGGAGGAGATCGCCGACAAGGCCCAGCAGAACGTCGAAGAGCGCATCCTCGATATGCTGCTGCCGCCTAACAAGGCGTCGTCGTTCGACCCGTCCATCGACGTGATTGAAAGCAGCGAGAGCGCCGCGATAGATTCCTACAACCGGACGCGCGAGAAGTTCCGCCAACAATTGCGCGAGGGCAAGCTCGACGCGCGCATCGTCGAACTCGAGGTCCGCGAACGCAACTTCCCGTCATTCGAAATCTACACCAACCAGGGCATCGAGGAGATGGACATTAACCTCAAGGACATGATGCCCGGCTTGTTCGGCGGGCGCACCAAACAGCGCCGGATGCGCGTCGACGAGGCGATGGAGTACCTGATGCAAGAGGAGGAGCAGAAGCTTGTAGACATGGATCAGGTCGCCCGCGTCGCCCTCGAGCGCGTCGAATCGTCGGGCATCATATTCCTGGACGAGATCGACAAGATCGCCGGGCGCGAATCGGGCCACGGCCCCGACGTTTCGCGTGAAGGAGTGCAGCGCGACATCCTGCCTATAGTCGAAGGCACCACGGTCAACACCAAATACGGCATGGTTCGCACCGACCACATCCTGTTCATGGCGGCAGGGGCTTTCCACGTCTCGAAGCCGTCAGACCTGATCCCAGAATTGCAGGGCCGGTTCCCAATCCGCGTCGAACTGCAGCCGCTGACCGTCGATGACTTCAAACGCATCCTGACCGAGCCGAAGAACGCCCTGATCAAACAGTACAAGGCGTTGATGGAGACCGAAGGCGTCACGCTCGAAATCACCGAAGACGCGATTGACGAAGTGGCGAACTTCGCTTTTAAGGTCAACGAGACCACCGAAGACATAGGCGCGCGCCGCCTCCACACGATCCTGGAGAAAGTCCTTGACGAGATTTCCTTCGAAGGACCAGACCTGAAAGAAAAACGCCAGATCGTGGACGCCGCTTATGTGCGTAATATGCTGGCCGATATCGTGAAGAATGAAGATCTCAGCAGATACATTTTGTAATATCGCGACAGGGCGACGGGGCGACGGGACGACAGGGCTACGAGGCGAGATTGGTTTTCCTGAGCCTCCTTGTCGCCCTGTCGCCCTGTCGCCCTGTCGCCTCATCGCCTTGTCCCTCTTTGTCTCCGTATTCCTGGCCGCTTGCGGAAAGGTCGGCCCTCCGCTGCCGCCGGAACGGCGCGCTCCGCTCCGTGTTGAAGGCCTGAACGTCGAGCAGCGGGGCGGGAATCTCATCTTGAGCCTCCCGTTCACCCGGACGACTAAAACGCAGATGCAGCGCATCGACATTTATCGACTGGTAGAGTCGACCGACGCGCCGATGGGGTTGCCGATCGAAATCTTTTCGGAAAAGGCCAGTGTGGTCTATTCGATCCTGGCTGATGACATCCCGCTCGACCACTCCGGCGTCAATTACAAGGACGCGTTGAATGTGAAGGGGGAAACGCAAAACAAGCGTTACCGTTACTCGGTTCGGATGTTCAACACCGCCGGACAGGCCTTCGATTTCTCGACCTATGCGACGATCGAGCCTCTCCTCAACCTGGCTCTGCCCCCAACCAAGTTGGCGGTGAAGCAGGCCGAGACGCAGATCGAAATCACCTGGGATCCGCCGGAGGGCAATATGAACGAGACATCCCCGGCCAACATCGTTGGATACAATATCTACCGCCGCCAGGGAGGGGCGTTGAACAAGGTTAACGTCGAAGCTTTGCTCGATCCGCGTTTCGTCGACCGCAACTTCCAGTTCGGGGCCAAGTATCAATACATAGTGCGAAGCCTCTCGTTTAAGCCCGGCTCGGCCAGCCTGAGCGAATCGATTGAAAGCGACGACAGTCCGCCGCTCGATCACACGCCGAAAGACATGTTCCCACCCGCGCCGCCGAAGCCGCTCACCATCGCTTCGATCAGCAAAACGGTCAGCATCTTCTGGCCGCTCAGCGCCGAACCGGACGTCGTCGGTTACAACATCTACAGGACCGAGGACGAGAACGCCCCGCCCGAAAAATGGGTCAAGCTGAACATGGAATTGCACAAGAGCGCTTCGTTCCGTGACGATAGCGGGCAGGAGGGCAAGAAATATTTCTATCAAATTACCGCCGTCGACGCCTTCAGCAATGAGGGCCCCCGGTCGGAGACGGTTAGCGAGACGGTAGCGCCATAAGGGGAATGGGGAGTGGGGAGTGGGGAGTAGGGAGTGGAAATAGAATCTTTTCCCCACTCCCCACTCCCCATTCCCCATTCCCCTTATGGCAGATAAAGCTGCAAGGTGCGGATCACGTTTTCGCCCATGATCTTTCTGATCTCGTCTTCATTGAAGCCTTCTCTCAATAATGCGTCGGTGATCTGAACTATGCCTGTGGCGTCGAACGGGGCTTCGACCGCGCCGTCGTAATCCGACCCCAGCGCCACGTGGTCGACGCCCATAATATTAGCCGCGTGGCGTATGGCTCTCGCAATCGCCGCCGCGTCGCGGTTGCAGACGGCCGTGTCCCAGAAACCTATGCCGACGATCCCGCCGTTGTTCGCGATAGCTTTGAGCTGATCGTCACTCAGGTTGCGCCTATTGTCGCACGTCCCTTTAACTCCCGTGTGTGAAACGATTACCGGCTGAGCGGCTATTCGCAACACGTCGTCAATCGTCTTCGACGAAGCGTGGGCCAGATCGATGAAGACTCGCTTCTCCTCCATGCGCCACACCAGTTCCCTGCCCTTGTCGGTCAGGCCGTATTTCTCGACGCCGTGGGCCGACCCGGCCATCTCGTTGTCGAAAAAATGGGCCAGGCCAATCATACGGAAACCCGCATCGAAGAGGCGGTCCAGGTTATTCAGGTCGTCCTCGAGCGCGTGCGCGCCTTCGAGTCCCAGGAAGCCGCCGACGATTTCAGTATCCTGCTTGCGCCGTTCGAAAAAGTTCGTCACGTCCTGGCCGGTCCGCAGGATCACGAGCTTTCCGTTCGAGCGCGCCGACGCTTCGTGTAAACGCCTGGCTTGATACAAGGCGCGTTCGGTCAGGTTTATCCAGCTTGTGACCGGCCAGCGCTCGGCCAGCGCCAGCAGCGTAATGTTGTCAGTGTCGCCGCTGTTCGAGTCGATGTTCATGCCGCGGGGCGTTTTTGTGACGACGGTGAACGCCTGCGCGGCCACATTGCCTTCGACCAATCGCGGAAGGTCGACGTGGCCCCAGTCGCCTCTATCCAAAAGGTCGCGGTCCCACATCAAGGTGTCGGCGTGCAGATCGGCGACAATCAGCGTCTTATGCAGCGCCTTCGCCCGCTCCGACGCCGCGTAAGGCGGCGACTCGATTGTGGCGTTCATCCGCCGGCCCACGTAGCCGGGCAAGAAAAAGAAGAAGAGGCCGATCGCGGCAAGCAGAATCACGCCAAAAACAATGATGACCTTTTTCTTCATTCAAGCGCTCCTCCTAGTTGTCACGGACGTAAACGACAAGTTCCACGCCCGGCCTCAGTGTGAACCACTGCGGCAAGGCCCGCCACCCGGGCAACCCGGCGAGTACCGATTGCTGGTTCGCGTTGGCGATGACGATGGGCTGCGTAATTTGTGACGGGCCGTCGGCGGGCATGGCGCCCGGAAAGGCCGCAAACTTGTAATCGCGGAAGTACCAGGGCAGCGGCCAATATTCCGGCGACGACACGAGAACGGGCGTGTCGTACTGCGACCGCTTGTCGGCTTCGCTTTTGACCGCTTCCGCGAGTAGTAATATGTCTCTGTCGGTTTGCGCGTAGACGTAGCCGTACAAACCCTCACCCTCTCTGTACGGTTTTAGGTTGAGGCTGCGCCCGACGTAGACGCCATAGCCGCTGCGGTTGTCGTTGTCGTCGTATTTATCGAAATTGACGGCCCAGACCAGACGTAGGTTGAAGATCAGAACCGTGATGAGCGTCGCAGCCAATAACAACCTGAGCGAAATAAGCTGCGCCGCGCCGTAGACCCTCTGCGCGGCGTGGCCAGAAAGGAGCGCCATCGGAATCAGGAAACTGACCGTCAGCCAGGGCGTCTTGTATTTAATGATCGAATAAGCCAGGGTTATCCCCAGCGCCCATGCGCCGACGAAGAGCCAGAAGCGAGTCCCTCTTCGCACGATGAAAACTCCCGCCAGCAGCGAGCCGATGAACAAAGGCAGCTCGAGTTTGTACAGAATGCCGATGTAGTACCAGAAGTCTTTGACGTGCTCGCCGCCGCTGCGCTTGGTCCAGAGTCCGACGGATTTGACCGCATCCGCTATGCCGCTCCAGTAAATGTGTTCGCTTCCGTCCGGATATTTCTGCGGGGCGAAAAATGAAGCGTAGAAAATAACGTTTATGAAGACGAAGATCATGCCCGCCGCCAGCGCATGGTCGAGCGACGGCGCCACGCCCAGGCAATCGTGTTTGAATTCGCGCGCGAACGCGGCGGGCGTGACCTCGCCCCGCTGCATTAGTCTTTGCGTAACCTCCCATCCTGTGGCGCAGAGGGCGGCGATAATCATGACAACAGCTGTGATGATGGCAGTCTCCTTGGTGGCGAAAAGCAGCCCGGCGGAGGTCGCCATCAGCGCGAGCCAGACGAAGTTCTTCGATTCTGAATAGCGCCACGCGCCGACGACGATGCCGAGCGAGAAACAGCCGAACGACATCTCGTGAATGAAATCGCGCGAGAAATAGACAAGGCCCGGCGAGAGGGCCATCAGAAAAGCCGCTACCGGAGTACCGACCGAACCTAAACGCTCTCTCAACAACCAGACCATCAGCACAGTCAGGATGCCGAACAGGGCCGGCGTGAATCGCAGCGCGAAGTCGTTGGAGCCGAAGACTCGCAGCGCGACGAGGGCGAAGTAATAGAGCGTCGGGCCGTGATAGTTTTCCGGGTTGTATCTGTACTCGCCGCTTTTGGCCAGGTTGAGCAGGAAGTGGGACATCACCCCTTCGTCGTGGTGGAACGGTTTGACGCCGATCTTGTCGAAGCGAAGCCAGGCAGCGACGATCACAGCCAGAATGAAGACGATCACGCAGACCGGTTTCTCGTATCCGTTCCAGGTTCTCTCGGCGGCCTTATTCTTCAACTCGACGCTCTCCATCTAATTAAAGCTGTATGAAATCTCGCACTAAATCAGAGTACGCGCGCGGTACATTATCAGCGGCTCAATGTTGCGCTTAATGTAAAAAAGGCAGGCGGTAAAAAAACGCCTGCCTCCCTTCATCGGAACAACCAAAAGAGGGACAGACTTTAGCCTGTCCCACTCTGATTTTCAATTTAACGGCGTCCTCTGGGTTGAGGGGCGGCCTTCTTCTCCGGGGTGACGGGCCCGGGGTCCACCGCGGATGGTCCTGAAGGGTCAGCGGCCCCGCTCGGGACGAAGAAGATCTTCACCTGAGTGCCGTCTACAGAAACGCCGCCAGGACGCACGGAGATGCGGTTGACGTCGATCTGGACGTTGAGGCTACCGTCTGCCAGACGGTCGCGGACGTTCTTGGCGCGCTGCAGGTCCATGCTGGCCGGACGCTCCATATCGGCGCGATAACCGTCGATCACGAGCCTTGCGGTCGGGTCAGCCTGCAATGCGGGAACCACGCGGTTCTGCAGGATCTCCTTGCAAGCGTTGTCTACGCGAGCGTTGTTACGCTTGAAGGTCGTACACTGGCCGATCTCGCTGGCCGTGGGCGGCGGCGGCGGCGGCGGCGGCACCCTTACGTTGACGCGAGTCGAGCCACTGGCCGAGCAACCGCCGGCTTCGGAAGTCGCGGTGACCGTTACTTCGATTGTCGAGCCCGTAGAGGCGCCGGTCGTATCGAGCACGGCCGTCAGACCGCTGCCGCTGACGGTTCCGGCTGTCACCCTCCATTGGTACCGGACCGCGCCGAAGTTGCGTCCGCCGCTCACGCCGGTGGTCGAGAGGTTGATCTTCTCGCCCGCCTCGGCGGAGGCCGGGACGGCGGTAACATTGAGGTTCGTGCCGAAGCATACGGTTATCGGCGGGCATGCCTCGACGCGAATCGTCTTGGAATCTGCAGCGACCCCGCCGCGCCCGTCGCTGACTTCGACCGTCACCGTGTATTCGCCCGGATTGAGTCCGGCAGTGTCGAATTGGGTGTTCGCGCCCTGGCCGATAATGTTCCCGCCGGAGCTCTTCCACGAAAAGAGCAACGCGTCGCCGTTAGGATCGTTGGCCGCGGCGGCGAGCGCCACCTTGTCGCCCGCGCAAACCGTGCTGGCCGACGCGCGCAGCAGGTCCGTCGAACCCGGAGTGACGGAGCCGACGGTGAGAGCCACGACAGGCGGCGCATTCGGCGGAGGCGGAGGCGGAGGCGGCTCCCCGCGACTGTTCAAGTGGCCCAGTGAAATTCCGAAGATAAACCCGTCCGGACCGTGAACCAAATCCTGGCGTTTCCTCCAATTGACGTGGCGCTGGTAGGCGCCGCTGATCCCGAACCATCGCGCCGGGAAAATGCGCGCCCCCGCCACCAGATTGAGGGGATCGTTTTCGATCAGGGTCGGCGTGCGCGAACCTACAAATATGGTCGAGTTGACCTCTGCGATCAGTTGCAGGTACTGGCTCAGCGGGAAATCAATTCCGACGCCGGTGCGAAGCTCGTTCGGCAAATCGAGCGAGCGTTCGCTCGATCCGAAGCCCTGAATGACTCCGCAACCGACACACAGAGGGCCGAAGTTCATGTCATCGGCCTCCGGGTCGCCCTTCTTGATGAATCCGACGTTGGCGCTGAGGTTGATGTACCTGTCAAGGCGGCCGTCGAATGCCGCGACCACGCCGTAATCGAAAGCGCCAGTGCCGCGGCCGCGCTGGAGGCCGGTGTTAAGGTCCGTCGTCGTCGGAATCTTGAACAGCGGAATGAGCGCAAACCCGAAAGAATTCTCTGGGCCGGTCAATCGAACCTTGCCGCCGATCCATACGTCGCCGACATGGTGATCGGCGCGACGCGACAGGAAAGGAGCGAGGGGGTAATAATTGGGCCGGTTACCGGGCGGGATCGCCGGCAGAATGCCGCCTACGGGCGCGCCCAAGCCCGGGTAAACGGCGGTATCGTTACCGCCCGGACGCGCAACGAACGGGCCTCTGTTCGGGCCGGCGCATGGGCCTAAAAACCCGCCATTGCCGCAAGGGTCGGCTGTTGTGCGCGTGACAGTGTTCGTTCCTGGAATGATGACAACGCGCCCGACGGGTACCCCCGGTGTCCTCACGTCCGGAAAAAAGAAGCCGCTGAGAAGGTTGGGCGAACCTGAAGTGACCACTCGCTGCGCTTCAAAATAACCGAAGACTTCTAAATGATCGCTGAACCCTATCTGAAAGTTGACGGGGTAGACCTGCCATGTGAGGTCGCCAGGATCACGATGATAGTGATTGGCGAAGAATCCGATGTTGAACTCGCCCTTACGCAAGGTCTGGGCGTCATAGACGGTAAAAAGCCCGGTGCCTCCAGTGACTGTCGGGGCAGGGTTCCGGGGATCTTCTGCTGAGCGCGGGGTCTGCGATTGGGCAACGACTCCAATGAGCAGTAGCGTGAGTATCAGACCGAGCGCTCTACTCGTAAAACTCATATATCCCTCCAGGACTGGGTGATATTTATTTTCAATGTTGTAAAGTCCGTATGGAGAACTGAGGGGCGTCATCTCATCCATTTACATATCCGCAAATCGTCGAGGACATACCTGCCAATCTAACATTGCGCTGGGCTGACAAAATGATTGCGCAACTGATCGAGTGAAGACAGGGGTAGACTTCGGGCCAGAATCTATACGATGAGGCGCGGGGTGTCAATTACAATTACAATCTTAGAAACTGAAAGCCCCACACGGCCTTGACGATTCATCCTCGGTTCCTGTTGATCGTAAGTTAAAACTCTGGCATAAATCACATCTGGCCTTTTGCGCCTCCTTGAGTTCGAGGACTATCTTAATGGCCCGCGGCGCCCACTCTCACCATTGTCGGATTGCCGCAGATAGTCGTCGTTGAATGTGTAATTATTTTATCGTTCCCCCTTCTCTAGAATCCCGAATGAAAATCCTGGATTTGAGCGAAGAGTCATTCTTTCGGTTGCTCGCGCGACTCAATACCGATCCTGTGCTCGCAGGTGAAGAATACGAAAAGCTACGCGCTAGATTGATGTATTTCTTCGAACGGAAGGGCTGCCGGACCCCCGCCGAACTCACCGACGAGACCATCAACCGCATAGCCCGAAAGATGGAAGAAGGCCTCGAGATTGAGGACCTGTTCAAGTTTTCCTACGGCGTGGCGCGCCTTGTGCTGCTGGAGCACTGGAGAGACCCAAAAAGAGATTGGGATCAACTCGATCAGCGGTTGTCTTCGCCGCGGTCTGATCGGGAATTTGACGAACGTCGCCTGCAGTGCATGGAAAAATGTCTACATGAGCTCCCGTCCGAAGAGCGGGATTTAATTGTCAAAAACTGCACGCTTGACAAGAAAGGCAAGGAGGAGGTGGCCCGGGCTCTGGGACTGACGATGAACGCGCTCAGAATCAGGACTTTCCGCATTAGAACGAAGCTTCATGAGTGTCGCGAGAAGTGCATTAGCGGTTCGTAAAGGACCTGGGTTCTGACGTGGGGGGCCGCGAGCCAATATTTTTGTTGAGAAATTTTCCTGTGTCGCCCGCCACTATATGGTGAAAGGTCTTATTTGAGGATGAACCAAACATCTGGAAGTGACCAGAAAATAATAAGATACCTTCTTAATGAGCTGTCGGCGCATGATCAGGCGCGCTTCGAAGAGGCTTACTTAAGCGACGGAAGTTTGTTTGAGCAGGTCCAAGCCCTGGAAGAAGAACTGATCGAGAACTACGTTAAGGGGGATCTTTCCGGCCGCGAGCGTAGTCGATTCGAGCGTCACTATCTCGCCTCCGATCAGCGCCGCGCGAGAATCGAGGCCGCCAGAGATTTGGTCCAGATGTGCTCACCAAGATCTTCAACGAAGACCGCCACTGACGGCAATATTGGGAGTAAGGGTTTTCCATCACTCTTGCATCCCTGGTCGCTCGCGAATTGGCGACCGGCGCCGGTTTTCGGCGCCGCGGCGGCTCTCTTGTCTCTGGTGGTGGCGGGTCTCGTCATCGAGCTACTGAGGCTGCGGGGACAGTTCGCCACGGTCAGCGAGGAACTCGTGGCGATCGAGCGACGTGCGGAAGAATCAGAGCGACGGCTGGTTCATGAGCGCGAACAATTGGCTGAAGAACGCAAACAAAGCGTCGAACTGCGAGAGAAACTTGAAAATCTCTATAGCCAGTTGAACCGATCATCGCGGGAGCAGACCAACTCTCAAGCGCCGAAAAATCAAATCGTTTTCCTTGCGCTGACGCCGGGCATCAGAAGCATCATCAAGCCGGATAGGGCGGTTATATACCCCAGCACAAGATTCGTAGAGCTGCGGGTCGAGTTGGAAGATCGGGAATCGACACCCCCCCGCTCTTATCGCGTAGTCGTGAAGGCCGTTGATGGAGACAGGGAGATTTGGACGCAGGAAGGAATCAAGCTGCGGCGGCGCAACTCCGCTCGATACGTCATCGTCAGGGCGCCGGCCGATCGTTTCAAAGCGGCGGGGGCGCAGGATTTCATGCTCACGCTCGACGCGCTGACTGCCGGAGGAAAAGGTTATGAGGAACTCGAGAGCTATTATTTCCAGGTGACTGCGAGTCGCCACTAAGGATTTCATGGCCCCGGCTTATCGCTACTTGGAATGAGGCTTAATAACACTTGAGGAGGACCCATGACTCGACGGAACAGATGGCGCTCGGCTTTAGGCCTTCGGCGCAGGCGGAACGCATATCAAGCATTGGTCAGTCCCTCGATACTTTTACTGTTCCTCAGTCTGGAAGCCACCATTCCCTCTAACAAGGCTATCGGAGGATCTCTCGGCCTGTCCCGGCAATCGACTCAACAGTCACGTGATAAGGCGAGTGGGGGTGGCGATGAAAAGGACGCACGCGCGCTTGAAACAGGCAAGCCGATCAAGAGCGAGTTGGCCGGCGGGCAGCGGCATGTCTATCGGGTCGAGATGAAAGCCGATCAGTTCCTTAAGGTCGTCGTCAAGCAGAACGGCATTGATATTAGGGCGGAGGTGTCTGGACCAGTCGGCAAGAACATTCTAGAGTCCGACTCCGAGATCAGGACGCAGGGGCGGGAAGAAGTGTCATTGGTAGCCGAAGTGGCGGGCGTCTTCCTGTTAACTGTAGTGCCCACACAGAATAGAGCGCCCGCCGGAAGCTATGAGATTCAGATCGAGGAGGCGCGCGACGCGACGGACACTGACCGCGCTTTGCATGACGCTAGCAAGCAGATCGAGGAGTCTCTCAATCTGCGACATCTGGGCAAGTATAACGATGCGCTCCCGTTAATTGAACGCGCATTGGAGATCCGCGAAAGACTCCTGGGTAATGAACACCGTGATGTCGCCGACGCCATCGATACGCTAGCTACCCTTTACTCTCGCAGAGGCGAGTACGTTAAGACAGAGCTGCTCTGTCTGCGCGCGCTGGCCATCCGTGAGAAGGCGTTGGGCAAAGATCATCCGGCCACCGCCCAAAGCTTCAACAACATGGCGGGGGTCTATACCTTACAGGGGAAGTACGTGGAGGCGGAGCCGTTCTATAAGCGCGCTCTCGAAATCCGGGAGAAGGCGCTGGGCAAAGACCATCCGGCCACCGCCGAATGCCTCAACGACTTCGCAACACTACATTACTTGCAGTGGAAATACGGGGAGGCCGAACCTCTTTACCGACGCGCTCTCGACATCCGTGAGAAGGCGCTGGGCAAAGATCATTTCACCACCGCCGAAAGCGTCAGCAGCCTGGCGAACCTCTACTACCTGCAGGCGAAGTACGTGGAGGCCGAACCGCTCCTCAAGCGCGCCCTCGACATCCGAGAGAAGGCGCTGAGCAAAGATCATCCCGATACCGCCAACAGCCTCAACAACCTGGCGGAACTCTATAATAAGCAGGGGAAGTACTTGGAGGCCGAAACGCTCCACAAGCGCGCTCTCGACATGCGCGAGAAGGCGCTGGGCAAAAATCATCCGTCCACCGGCGCCAGCCTCAATAACCTGGCGGCGCTCTATCGGGCGCAGGGGAAGTACTTGGAGGCAGAGCCGCTCTACAAGCGCGCTCTCGACATCCGCGAGAATTCGCTAGGCAAAAATCATCCGGCCACCGCCACCAGCCTCACCAACCTGGCGGTACTCTACGTCTTCCAGGGGAGGTACGTGGAGGCAGAGCCGCTCATCAAGCGCGCTCTCGACATCCGCGAGAATGCGCAGGGCAAGAATCATCCCGATACCGCCAACAGCCTTAACAATCTGGCTGGGCTCTATCGAACGCAGGGAAAGTATGCGGAGGCCGAACCGCTCTTCAAGCGAGCTCTCGACATATTGGAGAAAGCCCTGGGCAAAGATCATCCGTCCACCGTCACCGGCCTCAACAACCTGGCCGGGCTTTACATGGCCAAAGGCGATCTTATCCAGGCGGTAAAGTTTCAATCACGCGCCAACGCCGCCAGCGAACGCAACCTCACCCGAAATTTCGTTATCGGTTCCGAACGACAGAGATTGGCTTATCTCGCCACACTCTCCGAACAAACCAACTCGACCATCTCCCTCCACCTTCGCTATGCTCCCAATGATTCGATGGCGCGCGACCTGGCCGCCACTCTGATCCTGCAACGCAAGGGACGCGCGCTCGACGCCACTTCTCAAAATCTCAACGCCCTACGCGGCAGGTTCAATGCCGAAGATCAGGCCTTGCTCGACCGATTGACCGAGACCCGTTCGCTCATCGCCAGGCTAGCCCTCGGCAGACCGCAGAAAATGACTGCCGAACAACATCGGGATCGGATCAAGGCGCTCGAAGATGAGGCTGATAAAAATGAAGCTGACATCAGTCGCAGAAGCGATGAGTTCCGCGCCCAGTTTCTGCCGGTCACGCTGGAAGCCGTGCGGGCGGCCATCCCGCCCGATTCCGCATTGATCGAATTCGCCTCTTATCGCCCATTCAACGCCCAGGCAACAACGAGGGGCGAGTTTTTTAGCCAACCTCGTTATGTGGCCTATGTCCTGCGCCGAGGAGGAGAGCTTAAGTGGCGTGAACTGGGCGAGGCGAGGGAAATCGACACGGCCATTGCGGCGCTCCGAAAGGCGTTGCGCGACCCGAGGCGTGGGGATGTGAAGCGACTGGCCCGCGTTGTTGACGCGAAGGTTTTTCAACCGGTCCGCCCGCTCCTTGGAAATGTGAGCCGATTGCTGATCTCGCCGGACGGCTCGCTTAATCTCATCCCGTTCGCCGCTTTGGTGAATTGGAGAGGGCGGTATGCGGTCGAGCGTTACTCGATCAGTTATCTGACCAGCGGGCGCGACCTGTTGCGACTGCAGTTGGCCAGAGAGAGCAGAGGCGGCCCGCTGGTGGTCGCCGCTCCGGATTTTGGGAGGGAAGGTCAGGGTGAAGCGGCGGGCTTGAAGAGACAACAGAAAGACGCGTCGGAGGGAGAGGTCAAGGAGGAATCGGCCCGGTCCGCTGTCAGAGACCTCTATTTCCCGCCTCTGCCAGATGCGGCGGCGGAAGGCGAAGCCCTGGGCGTTTTATTGCCCGGCGCGACATTGCTCACTAAACGCCAGGCGACCAAGGCGGCGCTAAGTCAGGTTCGAAGCCCCGAACTGCTGCATATCGCGACGCACAGCTTCTTCCTGAAAGACCAGGAACTGACCTCGGCCGGCGAGCGTGGCGCCGAGACGCTCACTGATGATCCTGAGCGGACGCTGCAGCGA
>DATEMG010000369.1:0-6179 GCA_035275805.1 Blastocatellia bacterium | reverse complement strand
GCTCAACCGCGCCTTCAGCCTCACCGCCGAGGTCGAAATCCCTAAAGGCGGCGCCGAAGGCGTGATCATTTGCCACGGCAGCAACGTCGGCGGCTACACCTTCTTCATCAAGGACAAGAAGTTGAGTTACGTTCACAACTACGTAGGCGTCGAGGAGTTCCATGTTGAATCGAAAGAGGAAGTCCCGGAGGGCAAGGTCGAATTGCGCTTCGAGTTCGAGCCGACGGGCCAGCCCGACATCACCAAGGGCAAGGGCGCGCCGGGCAGCGCGCAGCTTTACATCAACGGCAAACTGGCGGGACAGGCGGATTTTCCTGTGACCGTGCCGCTCGCGATCGGTATCGGCGGCGGGCTGAGCGTGGGACGCAATCCGGGCGCGCCTGTTTCCCAACTCTACCAACCCCCGTTCGCGTTCACCGGAAAGATTCACAAGGTGACCGCCGATGTTTCCGGCAAGATGATTCAGGACAAGGAGGAGGAACAGAAGGCGCAAGCGAAGGCGATGATGGCGCGGCAGTAGTCAGCAATCGCAGACTGAAATTGAGAAGGAGAAACAATGATGTCAAAAAATAAAAACAAATCGGCGGGAAAGAAGAATGGGAATAGGAAGAACGTGATGGAGGATCACAGAGACGTAAGCCGAACCACACTGCCGATTCCCGACATCCCGCCCGTGACTCTGACCACTTTCGACGCGAAAGACCCTGACACAAAATACCCGCCGATCTCGCCGATGCGCCCGCCCCACGGAGCGCCGAACGTGCTGATCGTCTTGATTGACGACGCGGGCTTTGGCGCGTCAAGCGCGTTCGGAGGCCCCTGCCACACGCCCAATTTTGAAAAGCTGGCGGCGAATGGGCTGAAGTACAACCGGTTTCACACTACGGCGCTGTGTTCACCGACGCGCGCGGCGTTGCTTTCGGGGCGAAATCATCACACGGTCGGCATGGGCGCGATCACGGAATTCGCGACATCGGCGCCCGGCAACAACTCGATGCGCCCGAACACCTGCGCCCCACTGGCCGAGATTCTCAAGCTGAATGGTTATAGCGCCGCGCAGTTCGGCAAATGCCACGAAGTGCCCGTCTGGGAGACCAGCCCGATGGGGCCGTTCGACCGCTGGCCCACGGGCGGCGGCGGCTTCGAGTACTTCTACGGCTTCATCGGCGGCGAAACCAATCAGTATTACCCCGCCATTTACGAAGGCACGACGCCGGTCGAGCCGGGCAAGACGCCGGAAGAGGGCTACCACTTCACGGAGGACATGACCGATAAGGCAATCAAATGGGCGCGCCAGCAAAAATCGCTGATGCCCGACAAACCGTTCTTTATGTATTACGCGCCGGGCGCTACCCACGCGCCGCATCATGTTCCGAAGGAGTGGGCCGACAAATACAAAGGCAAATTCGATCAGGGCTGGGACAAGCTTCGCGAGGAGACATTTGCGCGCCAGAAAAAGCTTGGCGTGATCCCGCAGGACTGTCAGCTCACGCCGCGCCACCCGGAGATCCAGGCATGGGATACGATTTCCGCCGAGATGAAGCCGATCCTCGCGCGCGAGATGGAAGTCTACGCCGGCTTTCTGGAGCACACCGATCATCAAGTCGGGCGGTTGGTTGACGCGCTGAAAGACCTTGAAGTTCTGGACGACACTCTGATCTATGTGATCATTGGCGACAATGGCGCCTCGGCGGAAGGCTCGCTTCAGGGCACTTTCAACGAGATGGTCACACTCACAGGCTTTGCCCATCTCGAGACGCCGGAGTTCCTGAAGGCGCGCATAGACAAGTTCGGCGGGCCGGAGGCTTACAACCATTACGCCGTCGGCTGGGCGCACGCGATGGACACGCCTTACCAATGGACTAAACAGGTCGCCTCACACTGGGGCGGCACGCGCAACGGGACGATTGTACATTGGCCTAATGGCATTAAGTCCAAAGGCGAAATCCGCCAGCAATTTCACCACGTGATTGA
Source organism: Blastocatellia bacterium (assembly GCA_035275805.1). GTDB lineage: Bacteria > Acidobacteriota > Blastocatellia > RBC074 > RBC074 > JAJVID01. The sequence continues at coordinate 4,205 of DATEMG010000369.1, read as the reverse complement.
TGTTGCGCCTACGATCCTGGAAGTGGCTGGCCTGCCCGAACCGACGATGGTTCACGGCGTCCAGCAAAAGCCTATTGAAGGCGTGAGCATGGCTTACTCCTTTGACGACGCTCGCGCCGCTGAGCGGCGTGAGACGCAGTATTTCGAAATGTTCGGCAACCGCGGCATCTATCACAAAGGCTGGACGGCAGTGACCAAGCACCGCACGCCATGGGAGACGGGCCAGGTCAAAATGCCTGCCTTCGACGACGACAACTGGGAGCTTTACGATACGACCAGGGATTGGAGTCAGGCGAACGATCTGTCGAAGACGCATCCTGAGAAGCTGCGCGACCTCCTGCGCCTGTGGATGATCGAAGCGACCAAGTACAACGTCCTGCCGCTGGACGACCGCTTCGCGGAACGGGCAAACCCCGATCTGGCAGGCCGACCACAACTGATCCGCGGCGGCCGTCAGTTGCTATTCGGCGGGATGGGGCGGCTGACCGAAAGCTCAGTCGTCAACATCAAGAACAAATCGCATGCGGTGACAGCCGAGGTGGTCGTACTCGATTCCGGCGGCGAGGGCGTGATCATCGCCCAGGGTGGAATCACTGGCGGTTGGACCCTCTACGCCAAGGATGGCAAGCCGAAATACTGCTACAACTTTTACGGCCTGGATCGCTACTACATTGAAGGGAAGGAGAAGATTCCGCCGGGCAAGCATCAAGTGCGGATGGAGTTCACTTACGATGGAGGCGGTTTGGGGAAAGGCGGGACGGTGGCGCTCTTCGTAGACGGTACGAAAACCGGCGAGGGCCGAGTCGAACAGACCGAACCGATGGTCTTTTCCGCAGACGAGACCTGTGACATCGGCAATGAAGCTGGTTCGCCAGTGACGACCGATTACAAAACGCGCAGATTCAACGGCGAGGTCAATTGGGTGGAGATCGATCTCGGCAAGGACGCAAAGGACGCCGATCATTTGATCAAGCCCGAAGAGCGTCTGCGAGTGGCGATGGCGACGCAGTAGCGATGAGCGCGATCCTTAGTCCTCGATCAAGAGTGCGGCGCCGGCGGGCATTTGTTTTAGTCGTCTGACATCAGAACATCACCCTCTTGCTGTGCAACCCGCTCGCGCCGGAAGGCGCCGGCGGAGCTTCTTCAACAATCTGCGGGGCGCCATCGCCGTCGTAGCAGCGCACCGTGAATGTTTGCCGGCCCTTCTGAAACGGCCAGTCGTAGCGCCAGATCACCCACGTTAGGCCCGACAGCGGCGCGCGCAACTTCGCTTCGCGCCACTCGCCTCCGTCAACCTGAACTTCAACCTTCGAGACGCCCCGCGCGCCTGCATGCGCAATGCCGCCGATCGGCACAAGAGTGCTCGCATCGGCCTGCACGATCATCATGTCAACGGCGACCGTGTCTATTACCGAAGTCGCTTTCATCCGCGCTTGCGCGTCCCATCCACGCTCCACCCAATAACCCGGCTCCCAGTGATCTGTCGCTTCGATGGATTCAATCCACTTGGGCTGTTTCATGCCGTATAGGTTTGGAATGTAGATGCGCAATGGAAAGCCATGCTCAGCAAGTAAAGGTACCCCGTCCCAGGCGTACGTGAGCATCACCCGCTCATCGGCCTTGATCGTCTCCAGCGGGACCACTTCAAAGAAACCGTCCGCCGACCTGATCTTGAGATGCGTGGCCTCAGGTTTCAGTCTCCAATCCGACAGTAGGCGCTGCAGGCTGACGCCCGTCCAGCGCGTCGTACCGATCAGGTCGCCTCCGACTGGATTCGAGATGCACGCGAGTGTGATGAACTGATGCGAGGGTTCGTAATTGCCGCGCAGATCGTCGAGCTTTAACGTGAGAGGGTTTTCCACCAAGCCGCCGACTTTCAAGCGCCACTTGTCCTCTTTAATCGTTGGCGGAATCGTGTTGATGTCAATCCGGTAGTGCCGTTCGAGCGGCGTGAACTCCGGGCGCGTGCCCTGCGCGGGTTTCACTTCGGCGGCGGCGTTCGGCAAAGCGTGATTGGCCGACCAGCGTTCGCCCTCCACTTCTGTGACTTCGCGCCTTCGTCTGCCAACGGCTAAGTTGCCGACCACCGCGCCGGCTACAGTGATGGCGGCGGTCGCGCCGCCCAGCCGGATCAGGAATCGGCGGCGATCAATTCTTGCGGCCTCCGCCGCGCTTAGACGACGATAGCTCCACCCCTGAGCCGCGCCCCAGATCAGAAAAGCGCCAAGAATCCAGACGGCGCTGATGATCGGGCGGGTGGTCGCCGTTTGACCGACGCTGCGGCTGATGAGCGTCACCGGCGCGCCAACCGCGGCTCCGATGACGACGCCGAACAAGTACGGGTAATTTCCCCGAAACGCGCGCAGGAGGGCGAACAATACGGCTCCGGCGATGGCGCCCGTGACCAGCAAGCCAGCGATCGCCATCATCTTTTCCGCAGTTTTGGCCACCTCCGAAGTTGGGCCGAGATGGAGCGCGCGAATGACCCTTACCATCGCATCAATGCCGAAGGCGATGACGGAACCGGGCAGCGTGCGCGCCATCCAATCGAAGACGTCAAACGCGACAAACGGCAATCCGGCCAGTCGCCACGCCAGATAAAAGACGGCGATCAGCGAAGCCATCAACATCGCCCCGACCACGGCCCCGCTCAGGGCGCCCGGTCTGTTTGACAGCGTCATCTCTGTAATCCTTCCAGGCATTCTCCCCCCTTCTCTGCGCGCAAAACTATCCCACCCGTCCCGATTTGTCGGTACGCCGTGGCGCCCAACAGGCGCAAATCGCATGCGTGAGTCGAGCGCCAGGCGGTCTTACAATTCTTTGACGCGAGCGATCAACTGCTCGATTTGCTTTTGAAATGTGGTCGGGAATAAAAACAGATGTAGCGGGTATACACCTTACGGAGGATTTGGTCATTGGCGAGGTGAAGTTGCTTGTCCAAACGACGGGTGTCCCTGTGACTGAGAAGATCGTAAACGAGCTCCTCGCGCATCTCGTCTTGTAAATCTCGGCCTCCGGCATTAATCATAAACACGATTGGCTGGAGACCCAAAAGGAACAATCCTAACGCCCACACACATTCTATAAAGGAGGAACGAATAAGATGCGCTTCAGTTTGTCAAGAAAAGAGATGTTATCACTCTGTTGTGGATTACTACTGATTGCAGGCGCAGTGGAGGTTTGCGCTCAGTCGGTTCCTGACTCAGCCGACAAGGTGCAGCCACTCTTAGTTGGCGCCCAAGTCCCCGATGTCAGTTTCAAGAATCTCGACGGAAGCAGTTTCAGTCTGCGGAATAAGGCGTCGGAAAAGCCCATTATTCTCATCTTCTATCGCGGAGGCTGGTGACCGTACTGCAACATGCAGCTGGGACAGCTGCAAAAAATCGAGGGACAGCTTATCGAGTTGGGCTACCAGATCGTCGCCGTCAGCCCTGATAAATCCGAAAAACTGGCTGCGACCAAGGACAAACAGGCCACCACCTACACCTTGGTTTCCGACAGTGACGCGACCGGGATCAAAGGGTTCGGCATCGCTTATCGTATGGATGAGCAGACTTTCGATACCTACAAGAATAAGTACAAGATCGACCTGGAAGAATATTCCGGCGCCAAGCACCATCTCTTACCGGCGCCCGCTGTGTTTATTATCAGTGGAAAAGGCCAGATCCTTTTCCAGTACGTCAATCCTGATTACAAAGTGCGACTGCACCCAGAGATTCTTCTGGCGGCGGCCAAGGCCTATGCAAAGAAATGATCCTGAGGGAAATGCTCCCCGATTTAAAGGGGGTGCTCGCCGGCATTACGCATATGATCCGAGGCGGTTCGCGCTATTTGAGCCGGTCGAGGTGCGCTCGCATCCTGGCGCGCGCCGCGACCGGTGACGGAGCGACGCGGCCGAGCGTTTTCAGTAACAGCCAGAGTCGCGCGTAGAGATGATCATTTTTCCAGGCCAGGTCGACCTGATAATGGCCCGCGCTGCTGCGGAGATTCGCCTCTTCGTCGGTTTGGTGCGCGTCGAAGTGGCTGCAACCGTACGGAGACACGCTGTGGATCCGGCATCTATGTTCCTCGTCCATGTGACTTGAAGCAAAACATGGCGCGCCGCGCCGCAATTGCTTCCACTTTGCGAACGCCAACTCATACTTTCATCAGGAAGCTGGCCTGGAGGGCGGTTTTGTCTTCTTTCGTGCGCCTGTGGCACACGA
>DATEMG010000368.1:0-2430 GCA_035275805.1 Blastocatellia bacterium | reverse complement strand
ACCGCGAACATCAGCGCTCGCAGCGCGGGCCGTACTTTCTGAACCGTCTCTTCTTGCAAAGGAATGAGGAAGACGCTGCGGCCAGCCTGGGCGTCCGGGTATTGCTGTTCGAGGCGTTTGGCGATGGTCACCATCTGTTCGCGCGCCTGCTCAAAGCCTACGTCCGGCTTCAACCGCGCCAGTGTGAGCATCCAGTGGTTGTCGCGGGAGTCGACCAGGTCGGGCGGGATGACCAGCGGGACCCATATCTCGGTCGGGCGCGAGGGGAATCGGAAATCCGGCGGCATCACGCCGATGACAGTGTAATTCTCCCCGTTGAGCGGAATCTCCTTGCCGACCACTCCGGCGTCCCCGCCGAAGACGCGCTGCCATAGCCGGTGACTCAGCAGCGCCACGCGGTTGCGTCCGGCCTCGTCTTCCCCGGTCTGAAAAGCGCGACCGAGTTGAGGCCGCACACCGACCACGTCGAAGAAGTTCGGCGAGACGGTCGCGCCCGACAGCCGTTCCGGGCTTTCCTGCCCGCGCAGATTGAGGCTCGAGAATTGATAGGCGGCGATGCCGTTGAAGACCGTGTTCTGCTCGCGCCAGTCTTTGAGATTGGGAGCGGAGGCCGTGCCTTGGCCCCCGGCCGGGAGCTTCTCCCAGATTTTGATCAACCGGTCGGGATCTTCGAGTTGCATCGGCCGAAGCAACACGCCGTTCACCACGCTGAAGATAGCGCTGTTCGCGCCGATGCCGAGCGCGAGCGTAAACACAGCGACAACCGTAAAGCCGGGTTTCTTCGCCAGCATTCGCAGTCCGTACCGCAGGTCATGCAGAAGTGTTTGCATATATCAGGTTTCAGGTTTCAGGTTTCAGGTTTCAGGTTTCAGGTTTCAGGTAGGACTCTGATGCCTGACACCTGACACCTGACACCTGACACCTTTTCATCGGAGTTTCTTCAACAACTCCTTAAACCGCCCGGTCTCGCGCAGGCTGTCGAGGTCGCTGTCGTTTTCATACTGCTGCCGGTCGGTGAAACCGGCGTTGACAGCCTTGTCCAGATTGTCGAGAGCTTTTTCTTTCTCCCCCGACAGCGCGAAGGCGCAAGCCAGATTGTAGAAGTCCAGCGCCGCGCCGCCTCCAACCTTGATCGCTTGTTCAAGGCTTTTGATCGCATCCGCGAGCTGTCTGAGGTAAATCTGGCTCGTTCCCAACCGATGCCACGCGACAGGGTCGTTCGGATTCTCTTTGACCAGTCGCTGATAAGCCGCCGCCGCGTCGGCCCATTGCTGAGCCAGGTAATACTCCTGGGCTTTGGTCGCCAAATCCTCCTGCGACTGCGCCGCCAGATGCGGGGTTCCGGGCGGAAGCAGGCTGACGGTGTCCATCACGATGCGCCATTGCCCCTCTGGGTCGCGCTTCCAGACGCGCGCGAAATAGCCCTTCTGCGGCTGCGCTCCGCCCAATTCATAACTGCCGTAGGCGTAGCCCAGATCGCCGGAGCGTGACACGTCGACCTTGGTCGGTTCGCCGCTTAGCGTCATCGTCTGCCGGGCGAGCCAGTCATGAAGCGCGTCCTTGCCGACCACGGGCATGACGCCGGGGCGATGTATTCTGGCGTCATCACTCAAACGGCTTCGGTATGCCTGTCCCAGGCCGCTCGCTTTGGCGGCGGCGAGGAATTCGCGCTCCATCTTGAGCAAACCGGCGATCTCTTCCCCCGCATTTACGTTGGCTATCGACCCCTTACCCGACGCTCGATAGAATGTCTTGAACGGCGCGTTCAGCGGCGCGACCGCGGCGGGCGTATCGGCGCCCAGATCGAGCGCCACGCGCCAACTGCCATCGCTCTGCTTCTTCCATACCGAGAAAAACATGCCGTGCCGCGCCGGCTTCTTTTCCGGACTTGTGTCTTCAATCAGGGTCGGGCCCGTGTTCCAGCCCAGATCGCCCGACTGCGCGATGTCGCCGAAGACGGGCGCCCAGTTAAGAGTCAGCGGTGGGCGCGCGGCCGGAGCCGGGCTGTTACTGAATCTCTCTTTCACCTTGTGCGGATGCGGCGCGAAGCCGACGCCGTCATCGGCGAAATAGGCGATGAATGATTCGCGGACGCCCCGCTCGACCGCCAGTTTGGCGAACGCCCTTTCGGCGTTGACCAACTCGGCCTGCGCGGGCGGCAGGTCTTTCTCCTGGGTCAAAACGGGAAAGGCCAGAACGAATACCAAAAATGTGATTGCGCCTAATAGTTTCATTGGTTATCTCCTTGCGGTGTTTTGAGCGATGGGGGCTGATTTTGGCTGTCATACCGCATTAAAGAAATGGTCAATGACAATCGCGCAACATCTCTGACAATCTTTTACACCAGGGGCGGTTTGCAATTGTATGTAGGAGAAGACTGATTGGATCAGTACCGCGAGCGGTAGCGAGCGCGGCTTAGCCTGGGGCCCG
>DATEMG010000367.1:0-6329 GCA_035275805.1 Blastocatellia bacterium | reverse complement strand
GTTCAACGCCCTGCGCGCGGCCTTCGGATGGACTACCGAAAGCTTGACCGCTGAACAGCGGCGACGGGTGGAGGAAGGATTGCTGGAACTCCGGCGCCGGATCGCCAACCGAATCTCCACGCTTCCGATTCCTGAGTCTTACGCGAGGCTTTTCTCCGAACGATTGGATTACAACCTTTCTCGCAAGATCGAAAAGTCGCTGCCGGTTTTCAACTTCGAGGCGCGGTCTTGCCGGAAGCGCGGCCTGACGCTGTCGGAGCGATGGAAAAACGCTGTCTCCTTCGCCAAACGGATGATGAATCAGGAAGAGCGCGTCTGCTCGAAGGGCGCATGGTTGAAAGCGTATCTCGCTTTTGTTTCCGTCCTCGCGGCCGTATTTCTGTTTCCATCCGCCGCGTCGAAGCTCAAGACGTGGCAGGATTGTTGGAGCCTGGGCTTCAATCTGATGTTTCTGAGCGCCTTGCCCGGCGCGGTTCTCGCGGTTGTTACGCCAATCACGGACCACCTTATGGTTGGTCGGAAGAAGAAGCGCGAATGCGGTTGTCGCGAATGTTGTCGCGATTGTTGCGGTGAGGGCTGCGAGGCGGGTATTGAGGGCTGTGGCGAATGTTGCTGCGACAAATGTTGCGGCGACTGTCACTGCAATTGCTGCGACGGTTGCTGCGATTGCTGTCCTTGTGGTTGCGATTGTAGTTGAGGCCGTCGGTTATGAATAAACGGCCGCGGGTGTTATCATTCGGACCACACAACTCACTCTCCCGAAAACTTACTAATTCTCCCAGCTCAATTCCCCCGAAAACTGAAATTTTTCTCCCGCCGCTCACTGACAGTGGTCAATAAAGGCGGTCGGGAGATTTACAGTATAGGAGTTGAACATGCGGAAAATTATTTTATCTGTCGCACTACTTGTCGCCGGCTTGTCGTTCGTGGCTTGCGACGCAAATTCGGGTACAATGACAGCGTCTTCGACCCCTGAGACTACACCAACAGGAACAACCGGCGCGCGCGCCGTCACTGGAACAACCACCGTCGAGAACGGAGATGGTTCAAAGACGGTCGTTATCAACTATTCCGACGGTTCCAGGTCCGAAGAGCGCACGTTCAAGAGCGGCCGTCTGTCAAAGGTCACGCGTGAAACGCCAGCCAACGGAACGCGCGCCGTGCGAGTCACCTATCGCGCCGACGGTAAGGAGAAAGAATTAAAGGATCCGAGCTGGATTGATAAGGCTATGGACGCCACGGCCGACGCGCTAGTCGAGGTGGCTGATAAGGCCGAAGACGTCGGCGACGCCACGAAGAAGGGCGCTCGCGAGGCGGCTGATAAGGCCGAAGACGTCGGCGACGCCGCGAAGAAGGGCGCTCGCGAAGCCGCCGATAAGGCGGAAGACGTCGGAGACGCAGCGAAGAAAGGCGCTAAAAAGGCCGGCCGTAAGATCAAGGACGTCGTCAAACCTGATTAAGGCGCCGACGACCAATAATTCCATTCAGCTTGGGGCGGAACACGAACAACGTCGTTTTCCGCCCCATTCTTCGTTCAAACATGACGGCGGGACAAAGGAAGACATGCTTGCGCGACAGAGGCTGGAGGGACGCGGCGGAGTATGATTGGCGGAAATTGGTAGAAAAGTAGTGACTACTCCGCCAGCTGGAAGCAGGCGGCTTCGTTAGGCACGCTCGCCGCAACCGGCCACGTTTCGCCTAACAGGCTCAGTCCGAGCCGTAGGATTTCTAAAGCAGACGCATGATCACGAGGAACCGACAACCCGCAAACTTCGCAGTGATGCCACCGCTGCCTGAGAGTCTTCGGATTCGGCGCTCCGCACACGCATCTTTGCGACGTTCCACGGGGGTTGACTTCCACCAGCACGCGACCAGCTTCCGCCGCTTTGTACGCGAGCTTCTCGGTGAAAGACGACCATCCGGCGTCATTCACGGACTTGGCCAGCATTCCACCGGCCAAGCCTTTTACGCTCAACTTTTCAATCACAATCAGCCCGAACATCGTAACCAACGTCCGCGCTACCTTATGCGTGAAATCCGCTCGATGGTTGCGCACATGGGCATGAGCGCGCTGCAACTCTCGAACGGCTTTCTTTCGGTTGTTACTGCCTCTCTTGCGGCGAGCTACCTTGCGTTGCGCCCGGCGCAAAGAGGCTTGAGCCTCTTTGTAATATCTGGGATTTTCGATCTCGGTTCCGTCCGAGAGCGTGGCGAAGGCTGTCAGTCCAACGTCAAGGCCGGCTTGATCGGTCGAAGGCTCCAGGGGGTTCGCATCGCATTCAACGCTGAAGACGGCGTACCACTTTCCGGCCTCGCGCTTGACCATCACGGTTTTGATATTGCCTTCGATTGGCCGATGCAGCTTCAGCTTAACCTGTCCCACACCTTGAACACGCAGCTTGCCGTTGTTGAGCAGTCTGCATCCATCGCCGTAGCTGGGGAAGGTGATGCTGTCGTATCGGCTGGCGGCCCGAAAGCGAGGATAACCGGGTTTCTGGCCTCTCTTGATGCGAGTGAAGAAAGCTTTAAAAGCCTTATCAACGCGGCGCAGCACATCCTGAGAGCAAGAGAAGTTAGCGAGCGCCAAGTCGCCATTGGCGCGAATCTCTTTCAATTGATTGGCCTGATCGTAGTAGTTGATCGAAGTGTGAGAGAAGCGATACGCGTCGCGGCGCTCCTGAAGCGCGGCATTGTAGAGGCTGCAAGCTTCGGCCAACTGGCCGTCAATCGACACGATCTGAGCGTTACTTGGGTAGAGTCTATATTTGAAATTCTTTCTCAATTATCGACCCTTCTGATTCTCAATGTATTTTCTGACTGTCGCCTCAGAGACGTGGCCCACCGAACCGATGTAGTAACTGCGACTCCAAAGCGCGGGAAGTCTGGATTTCAGAAACGGGAACTCTTCGCGAAGAATGCGGGAAGTGAAGCCTTTGAACTGCGCGGCGATGTGCGCCGGGGCCAATGTCGGATCGGATTCAACGAACATATGAACGTGATCCGGCATTATCTCAAGCGCGTGTATGGTAGCGCCGAGCTCGGCGGCTTTCTCTTCCAGCAGTTGTTTCAGCCGCTTGGCCACTTCGCCGCCGAGAATAGGCTTGCGGTATTTCGGACACCAAACCAGGTGGTACTTAAGCGTGAAAACCGCGCCAGCGTTCCTTTTGTACCGAGCGTCAACCATCGAAAGTATTCTAATAACTTGTTAGATATTTGGCAATTAGCTAACGTGGGATTTGAAGAGAGAATCGTGCTACGCGAAGCGCTCCGCACGATGCGAAATTCCCCTGTCGGCTATAAGCCGACAGTCCCCTTTCGCGAAACTTATGGAAGTAGAATTGCGAACCGACCATCCGGCCGATGGCGCCGTTGGTTATGTCTTGAAGAGCTATCCCAGGATGTCCGAAACGTTTATTGCTAACGAAATTTATCTGCTCGAAAAACTGGGATTAAGGCTGAGACTCTTTTCCATTCTGGACCTGAGCGACCCTCAGCGCCACGCCGTAGTGGATGCGACCCGCGCGCCCGTCGAATATTTGCCGCAAGTCACCTCGCTCAATGAAGCGCCTTTTCTCTTGTGGCTGCGGCGGAACGCGCCGAAGTTTTTCAGCGGCCATTGGCGATTATTCAAAGCTCGCCCCGTCAATTATGCGCTGACCTTGCTGGCGGCCCTGCGGCTCGCTTTCAAACACCGGCAGGCTCCGTGGAAGCCGGAGACGAGTTTTGTCAAAGAGTTTTTACAGGCGGGCGACATTGCGCGCCGCGTGTTGGAGGCAGGCTCGATTTGCCATCTGCACGCCCATTTCTGTCATTCGGCGACTACTGTGGCGATGTTCGCCAGTAGGCTTTGCGGCCTGCCCTTCAGTTTCACCGCGCACGCCAAAGATATTTACGTCCGCGCGTTGAATCCCGGCGACCTGCTGCAAAACAAGCTCCGCCGCGCAAAATTCGCCGTGACTTGCGTCAAGGCAAACCAGGAGCATCTGGCCTCGTTGGGTTTGAAAGGGACGCCGATTTACAACATTTATCACGGCCTGGACACGCGGCAATTCGCCCCGCGCGCCTATGCGGAGGAAGAGCCTGCGCGGCGCCTGCTGCTCTCGGTGGGCCGCATGGTCGAGAAAAAAGGCTTTCCAGTTTTGATCGAGGCTTGCCGGTTGTTGAAAGACCGGGGCTATCGGTTTCAGTGTCAAATCATCGGCGGCGCGGGGCCTTGCGCGCAGCGGGTCGCTTCGTTGATTCAGGAGTTGGGATTGGAAGATATTGTCGCGCTGCGGCCCGCCGTCACACAGGAAGAGCTGCGTGAGATCTATAGACAGGCCACACTCTTCGTTCTGCCCTGTCAAATCGCCGATAATAACGACCGTGACGGCATTCCAAACGTGCTCGTCGAAGCGATGGCTTCGGGGCTGCCCGTGGTCTCCACGAACATCTCAGGCATCCCCGAATTGATCGAGCACGGCGTGAACGGCCTGCTGACGCCGCAAAAGGACGCACGCGCGCTGGCCGGCGCCATTGCGCAGTTATTGGACACGCCCGCTTTGAGGCGGGAGCTTGGCGCCAGGGCGCGGGAGAAAGTCTGCCGGTCGTTCGATGCGGAATCGAACATTCTGGCCCTGCATCGGTTATTTCTCGATTGCTTGAACGGCGCCGAGGCGCCTGGCGCAGGCCGCTAGAAGCTATTTTGAGTGTTGAGCGCAAGGAACCAGGAAGCAAAGTGGTGGAATGCGAACTATTAGCCAGTTTATAAAAGCGGCGCAGGTATGAAAAAGAGAGTGTTGTTTTATTGCCAGTCTTTGCTGGGGATCGGACATTTCATCCGTAGCCGCCAGATACTCTTCGCGCTGCGCGACTTCGACGCGCTATTCGTTTACGGCGGCGAGTTCGTGCCGGATTTCGATCTGCCGCCATGGGTAGAAACGGTCTATTTGCCTGCGATCAGATCGGACGCCAGTTTTGAGCAGTTATACGTGGTCGATAATCATCACAGTTTGCCGGAAGCGCAGGCGCGCAGAAATGAAGCGCTGCTCGCGGCCTTCGATCGTTTCGCGCCGGACGTTTTGCTGATCGAGTTGTTTCCCTTCGGCAGATGGAAATTCAATTTCGAACTTCTGCCCTTGCTGGACCGCGCGCGCTCCACGCGGCCTGACATAAAGGTAGTTTGCAGCCTGCGTGACATTCTGGTGCGGAGACCCGATCAGGCCCGCTATGAGGCGGAGGTTTGCGCGTTGATGAATCGATATTTCGACCTGCTGTTGATTCACGCCGACCCGCGCCTGCAGCGTCTGGAAGAGACTTTCGGGAGCGTGGCCGGCCTCAATTGCGCGATCCGCTACACAGGTTACGTGAGTCAGACTGAAGTTCGTCCAGAGCCGGGACAGACTTCAGTCTGTCCCGTGACTAAAGATTGTCCTACGTTGTTGGTGAGCGCCGGCGGCGGGCGTGTGGGATACGAGCTGATCGCCTGCGCGTTGGATGCGGAGACGCGGTTGGCAGGGCGCAGCCGGTTGCGAATACTTGCCGGGCCTCACATGCCGGACGAGCAGTTTCAAGACCTGCAAGAACGAGTCGCGGGCCGTTCCCACATAACCCTCCAACGCCACACGACGCAGTTTCTAAATTTGCTTCGACAGGCCGACCTTTCGATCAGCATGGCAGGGTACAACACGTGTATGGACATTTTGTCGGCGGGCGTTCGGGCGCTGGTCTGGCCGTTCACCGAGCACGAGAATGGCGAACAGACGCTACGCGCGCGTAAGCTGGAGCAATTGGGCTACGTCAGCTTGCTCGACCCCGCGCGGCTCGATCCCGATTACCTAGCGGCGGAGATCACACGCTGTCTCAGTATGCCGGCGCGCGCGCCTTCTGTGGCTCTCGATCTGCAGGGCGCGCCGCGAACGGCGGAATTGCTGGCGGCGTTGCTTTCAGGGGAGTCGTTAGCGGCGTAATGAGCGGCATCGGTACGGTACAGGGAGCGGTAGCGACCTGGCGCCTCCGCGAGACGCGCATAACGCAAGGACCAGGTCGCTACCGCTCCCTGTACCGTACCGATGCGTGTCCCAATCTGGTGTGTTCTGATTTAGGAGATAATCGATCAATGAATTCTTCTCTCGCGCGGCTGAGATCAGCGTTGGAGCGGCGCGGGCCGCAAGCCGCGCCGCTGCGCCTTTTCTTCCGCGATGACGACGTGGACGAAGATGAACCGACGCTGCGGCGGCTGTTGAAACTTTTCGCGGAACTGAAGACGCCGTTAAATCTCGGCGTGATTCCGGGACGGCTGACTGCGTTGTGCGCCGAAATGTTGGCGGAATTCGCCGGCGAGGCGCCCG
>DATEMG010000366.1:0-23610 GCA_035275805.1 Blastocatellia bacterium | reverse complement strand
TGTACCGGCGTTCCAATTTAGCAAACCGTCCTCAGCGGGCTACTTCGTCACTCCGCCATTTCCGCCCGGAAGTCTTCGTGCGATATTCCTCGCTCAGCTCGGATCGACTTCTCCGAAACCTTCGCTAGCGATACGATCTTCATAATCTGCCCCTCTCTTTCCCTATGCCCAGTTCGTTTCTATTTTTGACGCCGACGATTAAGGCGATTAGGGGTCGGCTATTCGACCTTCACGCCTTTCCAAAACGCGACGTAATTTTCGACGTTCTTAGCGGCGTCTTTCGCGCTCGGGTAGTACCACGCCGCGTCTTTGTTCACTTCTCCGTTGACAACGACGTTGTAATAACTCGCCGTACCCTTCCAACCGCAGACAGTGTGGGTGTCGCTCGGTTGAAAGTATTCTTTGTTGACCGCGTCAGGCGGGAAATAGTGATTGCCTTCGACCACTACAGTTTTGTCACTTTCGGCGATTACGGCGCCGTTCCAAATCGCTTTCATAATTTCTTCTCCATGAAAATACTCAACGGGTCTTCGGAATAATCTCCGAACGGCCCGCGACGTTGATAACCTGCCCTCTCGTATAGGAGCAGGGCTTCGGGTTGATGGATGCCTGTTTCGAGGCGCGCGAGTTCAAGCCCGGAAGTCCGCGCGAGATTCTCAAGCTCTTCGAGGATGCCGCGACCTAGCTTCAAGCCGCGGAACTCCGGCAAGACGAACATTCGTTTGATCTCCGCATACTCTCCGCTCTGGTTGACGAACGCGCCACAGCCGGCGACCTCGCCGTCAACGCTGGCTGTGAGGAAAGTCACGTCGGGTTGTAGAAGCGCGTCCACCGGCAGCAGATGATTGCTCTCCGCCGGATATAAGCCGGTCATGAGTTTGTCGAGTCGCCCGATAAGCTCGCGCGCGGCGGGGGAAGAGGGATCGTCTATTTGAATCAGAACGTGTCGCATATAGGATGCTTTGCAGCTCCGTTAGGAGCGACATGTTTATAGCTTGTAACGCGTTTGTTCTTTAGCTCCGTTAGGAGCGACCTGTGTCACATGTCGCTCCTAACGGAGCTCGGGAGATAGACATTATCGCAAACTATAAACATATCGCCCCGCTGGGGCTGTAATTTCATAACAAACTCTCACTGCCCGACAATCTCGTTCCTTACTGTCAACGCCTCGATCCGCTTCTCATTCACTTCATACCCAATCCCGACGCCTGTTGGGCGCGGAATGGTTCCGCGCGGCGTGACTTCGACCGGCGGCGTGATGATGTCTTCGGCCCAGTAGCGCTTCGAGGCCGAAACGTCGCCCGGCAATGTAAAGCCGGGCAGCGTGGACATCGCGATGTTGTGCGCGCGGCCGACGCCGGCTTCCAGCATGCCGCCGCACCAGACCGGGACGTTGCGCTCGTGACAGTAGGCTTGAATCTTGCGCGCCTCGGTGTGGCCCGAGACGCGGCCCAGCTTGACGTTGATGATCCGGCATGCGCCCAGATTCAAGGCCTTTCGCGCGTCGTCCAGGCCCAGAATGGATTCGTCCAGACAGATCGCGGTCTTCAACCGAGGCTGCAACTCGGCGTGGTCGACGATGTCGTCGTAGGCCAGCGGCTGTTCGATCATCAGCAGGTCGAACTCGTCCAGTCTGCCGAGCAGGTCGGCGTCGGCCAGCGCGTAGGCGGAGTTGGCGTCCACCGACATCAACTTCTCGGGAAACTCCTTGCGGATTGCCTTGATCATCTCGTAATCGCGGCCCGGTTTGATCTTGATCTTGATGCGCTGGTAGCCGGCCGAGACCTCCTTCTCGACCTTCTTGAGCATAGCGGCGTCACTGTCTTCAAGACCTATCGAGACGCCGCAATTGATCTCCTCCTGGGTTCCGCCGAGCAGCCGCCACAGCGGTTTTCCTTGCCGGTGCGCTTCCAAGTCCCAGACCGCGCACTCGACCGCGCCCCGCGCCATCTTGTTCCCGCGAATCCTACCGGTCAATTGCGGGACCTCTTCGGGCGATTCTATCTCGCGGCCCAGAACCATCGGCGCGACGTAATCGCGAATGATCATCCAGCAACTCTCCGTAGATTCGTGGTTATAAAAAGGATGCTCGCCGACAGTGCATTCGCCCCACCCGGCCAGCCCTTCGCTGAAAACCTTGATGAGGATGATGCGGCGCCCGGTCGTGCGTCCGAAGCTGGTTTCAAACGGCGCGACCAACGGCAATTGGATTTCGCGGAGTTCTATGCGTTCGATTTTCATTGCTTGTAATTATCTTCCTTCTCTTGTTGAAGATCTCTGAAAAACAGGAAGCGGCTGTTAGTTTTCGAGTCGGCCTCAAAACCGGCGCAATACAACCCCTCGTTCAAACATTTCTGAAATCCTTCGCGGACTCGCAATTGCCAATGACGGGCCTCATCCATGTCGCGCCTCTTTATCTCCCCGATGTCTCGCGGGACTTCGACGACCGCTTCCGGTTTATCGGCGCGACGGACGCTTTCGAGGGCGTCCGCGACGCGGGGCGAGCGCACCCACCACTCGATGAACAACCGGTCGGTGTCCATGCCACGATGAAAAACGCTGCTGCTGTTGGCCCCATAAAAATTGGCGCAATACCGCCGCACGACGCCGCCGAGTTTGACGATGTTGAGATAGGCGTTGCGCGATTGCAGCGGGTCGAACGTCCATTTGATGAGCGGGACGCCCGTTTTGAACGCGTGGTCGCGCTGCGCCAGCTTCAACTTTACGCCGATGCCGGCGTCTCGAAGTCGCGGCTCGACCGCGAGCATTTGCGAATAGTAATAAGGCCGTAGCTTTTCGTCGAAGGCCGCGAGCGCGTGCGCCATGCCCAACAGCCTGTTCGACGCGTCGAATGCGCCCAGAGTGAACCCGCCGGCGTAACGCGCGAAGACGTACGAGCGCAATGGGTTAATGTCGAGATCAGAATATTCCCAGACGCCGCGCTGCATTTGAAGGCATGCTTCGAATTCTTCGAGGGTCTCGCATTGGCGAATCGCGTATTCTGGAATGATCACGTCAGATCCCATATATTATCGGATACTACTTACGAGCCCATCAGCCGTCAAACCAGTGGCGTCGAGGATGGAGGATGGAGGATGGAGGATGGAACGGATGGGGGATGGAGGATGGAAAGGATGACGCGATCTTCAACCTTCGATCATCGATCTTCCATCCTCGATCCTCGATCCTAGGGCTTCGGGATTCTGATCGTTCTGCTGACCATCAGGCAGCCCGAGATGAAGAAGAGGGCGACCGGCCAGTGAAAGTCGAGGCCGAAGAGGTTGGCGGGATAGAGATTGCCTCGATGGAAGAGGAGCATGAGCAATCCGAGGGGGACGACGCTGGTCGGGATCGGCGTCCCTTCGAAATATTCGACTCTGCCCGTGGTCGCCGAGAGCGAATCGGCGGTTACGTTGTAGCGCGCCAGACGGCTCAATCCGCAGACCGCAAAAAAAATCAGGATGGCCTGATCCAGCCCAGTGTTGAGGCCGACAGCGAACGCGATCGCGGCGGGCGCGACCCCGAACGAGATCATGTCGGCGAGCGAGTCGAGTTCTCTGCCGAGGGCCGAGGACATGTGACGCCAGCGCGCGATCCGCCCGTCCAATACGTCGAAGACCAGCGCGAGTGGTATCAACAGCGCGGCCAAGTGAGCATGCCGCCTATCGCCGGCGCCGAGAAACTTCATCGCCTCGAAAATCGCCGCGACGCCGCAAAAGCCGTTGGCGAGAGTGAAGAGATCGGCGAGATGAAAACCGCGGATCATCGAGAAATGTCTGACGGGCGCCCTCACTCGCATAATCCAATTATCCAGTCATTCATTCGTCATTGTTCATTGTTCATTTGTCATCGGAGAATTTCTCCGGCAATGACAAATGACAGATGAACAATGAGTTTATTGCGCAAAATCCTCGAAATCCTCGATGCTCGGCAATTCCGAGAGATCTTTCAGACCGAAATGAATCAGAAATTCTTTTGACGTGCCGTACATCATCGGGCGGCCCACGGTCTCTTTTCTGCCCTTGGTGACGATCAGCCGTTTTTCGAGCAGCGTCTTGACGGCCGAAGAAGACGTGACGCCGCGAATTTCGAGAATTTCAGGGATTGTGATCGGCTGTTTGTAGGCGATCACCGCGAGCGTTTCGAGCGCCGGGAGCGAGAGCCGCGCCGAGGGGCGCGATTTCAGGTACTTGCGTATGAACTCGTGATACTGCGGGCGCGTGGATATTCGCCATCCACCGGCGATCTCGCGCGCCTCAAGCCCGCTCTCGCGCTTTTCGTAATCGGCGACCAGTTCGCTGAGCGCCCACATCACGTTTTCTTCAGGGACATCGCCCAGAATCTTGCAAAGCTGTTTGAACGGCAACGGCTCATCGGCGACAAAAAGCAGCGCCTCGATGACCGGCTTCAGTTCGTCGCGCGTCGCTCTGATCTCGTCGTCGCCCGCGTCTGAAGAATCTTCCGGGGTCCCGTTCAACGATTCCACCGCCGGCTCGGACATAGGCTCCAGCGCGATTGCCATGAGCTCCTCGTCGTCATCCTCGTCGCCTGGATCGAGAAACTCGTCTTCGATCAATTCATCTTCCGCGAGGATTTCGGCGAGCGCCTGCACGTCCAACTGCTCGTCCAACCGCTCGTCCAACTGCTCAGAGGGCCGCTCATCGGATTGGTCATCGGTCGCCTGAAGCGTGGGCGAATCTTCAGCCATCGGGGCGGCCTCTTCGTGTTCTTGGTTATCTTCAATCATATCGCTGGAAGTGATACAGGCTTATGGTCTTTGAGAATTAATAGCGCCCACGCAATTTGGTGTAGGGGCGGGCGCATTATTTTTCCACATGCCATTAGCCTGTTATCCCATTCATACTACGGACAGACTAGATTCTGTTCCACTCTCTTCGGCGGACTCTTCCTCGATCCCCAGCGGCGCGTCATCGCGCCGGCTGGCGAAGATCTCGCCGAAGGGCTCACTCTGGGTCAGATAGATCTTCCACTCCTTAACCAGCTCGAGGAGGGCGAGGAAAGTGATGATCAGCTCGCGCTTCGAGCGCGACATTTCGAACAGCTCGCGCACGTTGATCCGCTTCATTTCTTCGAGCATCGCGTGAATCTGGGCGAGCTTTTCGGCGATCGTCATCTCGTCGCGCGCGATCTCCATCTCGATCTGGGCTTCGGCGCGTTTGAGGACATCGCGGAAGACGCGGAGCAGGTCGAAGAGGGTGGTTGAGACCTCCGGGTTGGCGCCGTCGGTTTCGAGCGGGCCGCGAGTGTAGCAGGCCGATTCAATCTCGCCGCGCGAATAGAGCATCTGGGACGCCGATTTGAACTTCTGGTACTCGAGCAGCCGTTCGATTAGTTCAGCGCGCGGGTCTTCGCCCAGATCTTCTTCGCCGTCGACCTTCGGTTCGGGCGGGAGCAGCGTCTTTGATTTGATGTAGATCAGCGTCGAGGCCATCACCAGAAAATCGCCCGCGACCGATATGTCCAGTTCCTGCATCAGGTCGAGATAGCCCAGGTATTGTTCGGTGATGCGCGCGATCGGGATGTCGTAGATGTCGATCTCGTCTTTCTTGATCAGGTAGAGCAGCAGATCGAGCGGCCCCTCGAAGATCTCGAGCTTGACGCGGTATGAGTCGCCCCGCTCCTCGCCGTCTCGCCCCGGCGCTTCGGCCAGGGCGACGCTCGTCGCGGCTGGTTGATTCTTGCTTTTTTGGGAGTGTGTTTTCGCCATTTAAAGAACAGTACTCGGTACGATATGTGGAGCGTGAGCCCGGCGCCGTACCTGGCATTCATACCCAACTTATCTTCATCGCTCTGCGGACTTCGCCCATCACGCGTCCGGCCTCTTCGCGCGCCCGTTTTGTGCCTTCCATGATGATGTCGCGCACTTCGTCCTGACGCTCGCGGTAATAATTCAACCGCTCAGCAACCGGCGCCAGATATTCGATCAGCGCGTCGGCCAGAGCGTTTTTGCGGTCGACGCAGCCGATGCGAGCGCTCCGGCAGCCTTCGTCAAATTCGTCGGCGACCGCCGCGGGGACGAACAGGCGATGCATCTGGCAGACGTCGCAAATTTCGGGATGTCCCGGGTCAGTGCGCCTGACGCGGGTGCGGTCGGTGATCATCTGTCGCACTTTCGCGCGAATCAGGTCGGGCGAATCGCCGAGCTCGATTGTGTTGTTATAGCTCTTCGACATCTTGCGCCCGTCAGTGCCGGTGAGCTTCGGCGTTTCGGTCAGCAGCGCCTCGGGTTCGGGGAAGACATCGCCGTAAAAGTTGTTGAATCGGCGAGCGATCTCGCGCGTCAGCTCTACGTGCGCGACCTGATCCTGGCCGACCGGCACGTAGTCGGCTTTGTACATGCAGATGTCGGCCGCCTGCAGCACCGGGTAACCGAGAAAGCCGTAATTGCCGATGTCTTTATCGGTGATGTTCTCGCGCTGCTCCTTGTATGTCGGGACGCGTTCGAGCCACCCCAGCGGTGTGACCGCCGAAAAATATATGTGCAGTTCGGCGTGTTCGGGCACGAGCGATTGGACGAACATGGTCGTTTTATTCGGATCAAGACCTGCGGCGAGCCAGTCGGTGACTATCGCCATCGTGTGTTCATTGATCTTCGACGTGTCCGCGTAATCGCTGGTGAGGGCGTGCCAATCGGCGATGAAATGGTAGCTCCGGTAAACGTCCTGCAGCTTGACCCAGTTTTTAAGCGCGCCCTCGTAATTGCCGAGGTGCAAACGACCTGTCGGGCGCATTCCACTAACGATTCTCTTCATAATCGACCGAATCAGTATCCCCAGAGCAAATTGACGATCACCAGTCTACGTACGGGACCCAGAATAAGTCCGAAGACTCCAAGCCAGAGCAATCCTAGCAAGATGATCCACGAATATGGCCGAATCTGATCGTAAACATCTTTGAGGCTATCGGGAAGCAGAGTTTCCAGAACGTGACTGCCGTCCAGAGGTGGTATTGGAATCAAATTGAAGATCGCCAACGCCACATTGAGAATCAACATCAGACTCAAAAACGTACAAAGCGGCAGCATCCAATCAGGCTGCCCCGGGGCTGGCTGGATGTATGTGAAAGGCCCGATGTTAGCAGGACCCACCATCCCGCTGAGGAGCATGAATTTCATCACTGTGAAGGTAGCCAGAGCGAGCAGAAGGTTGCTGATCGGCCCCGCCGCCGAGACAGTGATGTTAGCCAGGTCTTTGTTACGCCACCTCAGCGGGTTCGTCTCAACGGGCTTCGCCCATCCGATCAGAGGCGGAAGCCCCTGCGTAACCGATAAAAACCCCATCAGCGGAATTAAAATCGTGCCAATGGGATCAATGTGGGCCATCGGATTGAGCGATATCCTCCCTTGCAAACGCGCGGTGTCGTCGCCGAACCAATATGAGGTCAGGGCATGAGCCGACTCGTGAACCGAGAGCGAGAGGATGAAAGCGATGAAATAAAAAATCAGGTCGCCGATTGGAATGTTGAACATGTCTGATGACCGATCTACTGTAAATTGTGGATACTTAAAAGAACGGCCAAAGTAGCACGCGGTTTGAACGGCTGTCAATTTTCCTTATGCGCCTGCGGCGCCTCTGCGGGGCCTTATTTTCGGCCTTCCCTCCATACGCACCGCGCGGCGCACGATCTCGCGCGAGGAGACGAGTTTCGCGCCGCGCTCCAGGGCCAGATCGTAAACCTTGCCGGTCAGGTCGTAATGCGGGATCGATTTCTCTTGAAACCATTCGCGCCGGAGCCCCAGACTCTCGGCGAACCGGTGCAGTTCTTCGAGGGATGTGTCGGAAACCAGGTGGCCGCAGCGGCGCCCCCAGTAGCGGACGGGGCCGCGCGCGCCGTTATAAAAAGAATCAATCAATATGGCCATGAATCGCCGCCGCCCTACTTCTCTTTGGACCGCGCTTCGACTTGTAGCGCCGCGCGGGGTTCGGCCGCCGGGGCCGCGTCTTCGAATTGGAGGCCCCCGCGTTTTTTGCCCGCGCCGTTGCCGGCATGCTTCTTCACGTTCTTTTTGTCCGGCTGCGCCTTCTTCGGCGCGTTCCTAGCGCCTCCTCGTTCAACCTTCTCCCCGTTCTTGGGCGCCGGCTTCTTTCCGACTTTCGCCGGAGATTTATCGCTCGCTTTGACGTCGTGAGAGTTGTCGAGTTTCGCCCGCAACTGCGCGAGAAATTCGATAGTGCGCTGCAATTCCTTCTCGAACTTCTCTTCACCCAGCTTGCGGCGCGATTTTTTGATCACTTTCTTGACGCGCCCTACCAGATTGTTTTTGCCTTTCGGCTCTTTTTCCTTTGTCTCTTTGTCCTTCAGTTCTTTACCCTTTGTCTCTTTTAGCTGAGGGGGGTTGTCCTTTGTCTTTGTCATTTCCGTACCTCTCAAACGCGCAATCAAGTTTGCGGTTTGGTATAAGCCACCGCCGCCGCGCGCATTTGATCCAGATGCTTTGCGGTGTGGGTGATGTAGTCTTCGATCAACTCCCGTAATGAGAGTTCGCCGTATTCGTCGTGCCGTCCCTTCAGCCGCCAAACTTCCTCGCCGATCATTTCGAGCAGCGCGGCGTTTTCGCGGCGCAATACGACAAAGCGCGCCGACATGGCTTCTATCTTCTGTTGTCCATACGCCAGACTTTGCGCCCACAACTCCTGCTTATATCCACGCATTTCGGGGCGGTCCTGTGTAATGATTCGGCGGATACGCGTCGAAGCAAGCAACTCGGCGTCAGCCAGATGCGCGGCGATCTCCAAAATTGACCACCGGCCGTCGGCCGGAGGCCAAACGACGGCATCGGCGGGACAATTTGAAAGAAACCCCTCCATATCGTCCGCCTGCCGGCGATACCTTGCGATTATGCCATTTGGCTCGCTCACGCGGGGATAAGTATAAGGTAGTTGGCGTCAGGTGTCAGGAGCGGACGGGAGATTAGCTTATTTAGAAACAATGGCTTCACTCATAGCGCAGCGATTCGATAGGGTCGGTCTTCGAGGCCCGCAGCGCGGGCCACAATCCGCTGAAGATTCCGACAATCATTAGGATGCCGGTCGCGGTCAGCACGACGTCGCCCGAAAGCGCCAGATAGATGTCAGTCTGCCGGGTCGGGTCTTCCAGCAATTCGGCTAAAAACGGGCGATGGCCGGCGAAAGTCACCAGCAGGTAAGAGAAGAAAATCCCAAGCAGCCCGCCGAGGAAAGTAATCACCAGGGCTTCGAGCAGGAACTGGATCAGGATGTGGCGGCGTTTCGCGCCCAGCGCCTTTCGCACGCCGATCTCCCGCGTCCGCTCGGTTACGCTGACCAACATGATGTTCATCACGCCGACGCCGCCGATCGTCAAAGTCAGCGCGCCGATCACGCTCAGAACGATCTTCAATCCGCCGGTGATCCCGCCGATCACCTTCGCGTTTTCGACCGAGTCGTTGAGCGTCACGGCGCGCTCGTCTTTCGGGTTGAAGCCGTGGCGCGAGGCCAGGACCTCGCGGACCTGTCTGACCGCCTGGTTGTGCTGCGCGACGCTCATCGTTTGAAAGACCAGATTGTCGAGATAATCCTGGCTGTAGACTTGTTTGAACGCCGTGTAAGGAACGAAGACCGAATATTTGTCCGGCGAATAGTAGTTCGAAAAGCTTACCTTCTGCGTTAACACGCCGACGACATCGAACGACAACCCGTTGACGCGGATCGTTTCTCCGACCGCGGGCGCGTTACCGAAAAGTTTTTTTGCGATCTCGGAGCCGAGGAAGATCACCCGCCGCTCTTTTTCCGTATCTTCGGCGTTGATGAATCGTCCGAACTCCGCGACCTCACTGCGCATCTCCGCGTATTCGGGCGCGACGCCCCGCACGGCGGAAGTCGTCTGCTTCGCGCCGTAAGCCAGCGGCAGGTATTCGACGTATTCCGGGCTGGCGTATTTGATCAGCCCCAGTTGTCTAATCGCTTCGACGTCGTCCTCTTTCAACCTGATCCGGCGGCCCGCGCGTTCGCCGCCCGCCTGCATGCTCGTCTGCCCGTTCCAGACGACGACCGTGCCGTTGCTGAAAGCGCGGCGGAACCCGGTCATGATCGCGTCGTGAAACCCGTTGCCGTAAGCCATCAGCAGCACGACCGCAACGATGCCCCAGGCGATTCCGGTCATCGTCATCACGGCCCGAATGCGATGGCCGATCAACGCGCTAATGGCTTGGATGAAGACTTCTTTTAAAATCATGGCGGATATAACGAGGTAGTACACGGATTTGACGGATACTTACGGATGGCGACAGATCAATCCGTGTGAATCGGCGCCAATCCGTTTGATCCGCGTAGCATTCACATTTCATATCTCAGCGCCTCGATCGGGGGCAGATCAGCCGCCCGCCGCGCCGGATAAGTCGCCGCCGCGATCCCGATCAAGGCCAGCGCGCCGACGGCGAACGCCGCCGTCTGCCACGTGATGATCATTCCTGAAAACCGCGCGGGCAGCGGCAGCAGGTTGACCAGCTTGCACAGCCCGACGCCGGCGCCCAAACCGATAGTCCCGCTCAGCAGCGTCAGGAGCAGCCCTTCGCTGAAGAACTGCCACTGTACGATGCGTGAAGTCGCGCCGAGAGCCTTGCGGACGCCTATCTCTCTGGTCCGCTCCTTGACCGAGATGAGCATGATGTTCATCACGCCTGCGCCGCCCAGGGCGAGCGTGATGACGCTCACCGAGATGAAAAATTCTCGCATGCTCGAAATCATCTTGTTAAAAAAGACGGTTTCCAGCGCCGTGTTCCATATCATAAGCGCCTCGCGATCCGTGGGGTCGAAGCCGTGGCGCGGCGCGGCGATCGAAAGGATTTCCGATTCGACAGGGCCGATCTTCTCGAAGTTGATCTTGCCCTCGCGTTCGACAATGCGGTTCAACTCTTCGGCGACGTTTTCGTAAGGCGCGGCGATGATGGCCGAGACGTGGTTCGGCGTGACGTTATTGCCGGTCATCGGGAAGTCCTTCCGCATCGTCTCGTATGGCATGAACAGCCGGTTGTTGTCCGGACCGGTGTAATTCGAGTCCTGCTCTTTTTTGCGCACGCGGCCGATGACGGTGTAGGGAATCCCGTTGAGCTGAATCTCCTGCCCGACGGCGTCGCGGTCGGCAAACAACTGCTTATACATCTCATGGCCTATGACGACGACGCGGCGGGCCTCGCTGTTGTCCTGCTCGCTGAGTAATCGCCCCCGGTCGACCTCAATGGTGCGGATGTATTGGTAAACGGGCCAGACGCCGCTTATCTGCGTCGAACTGGCGTTGAAGGCGCTCTTGGCGCTCACTCCCCCGCGCATCAGCTCCGGCGTGACGTGTTCGAGCAGCTTCGATTTCTCTTTCAAGGCGTAAACGTCGCCGATCTCCAGGCGGATGGGTTTGCCGGCGCGTTCCCCGCCTGCCTGCATGCTGGTGCGCCCGTTGCGGATGATGACGATGTTTTTGCCCAACTCCTTCAGCACATGCATGTTGCCCTGTTGAAAGCCGGAGCTGAGCGCAGAGAGCAGCACGATCGAAATCACGCCCCAGACGATGCCGAACATCGTCAGGAAGCTGCGCAGCTTGTGCGCCATCAGATTGGACCAGGTTTGCGTAAATAGTTCGCGCATAAGCCTTGGGTGGTACGGCGTCTTCTTCCTCTACTGAAGAATCACCTGCTGCTTTTCGCTCAGCCCTTCGAGAACTTCGGTTCGCGAGCCGTTGCTGACGCCGACCTTGACAGGCTTGCGTTCGCGGCCTTTGGGCTGCCCCGGCGCGGGTATTTCTACCGAGGCGTTGCGCTGGTTGTCGTAAATCACGGCGCTTTCGGGAACGAGCAGCGCGCCTTTGTGTTCTTCCAGGACTATTTCGGCGTTTGCCGTCATATTGGCGCGCAGCAGATTGCCCGGATTGTTGATGGAGACCTTGACCTCGAAAGTCACCACGTTGTCCTTGTCCACGCCGAGCGGCGAAATCTGCGTGACCTTGCCGTCGAATATCTTGTCCTTGAAGGTCTCGACCTTGATCCGTGAAGGTTGGTTCAGTTTGACGACGCCGATGTCGGCCTCGTCGACTTTGCCACGAACGTAGACCTGGCTGATGTCGCCGAGCACCATCACCAGCGTCGCCGCCGCGCCCATATTCAAAATCGATGAGACCGGCGAGCCGATCTCGACGTCGCGCGAGAGGACCATTCCGCCGATCGGCGAGCGGATCGTCGCATAATTCAATTCCTCTTCGGCGCGGTCTACGGCGGCCTGCGCCTGGGCGACCTCGGCCTTGGCCTGCGAGACTTTCGCCTCGCTTACGGTCAGTTGCGCGCGCGCGACGTTCTGGCGGTTCGACGCCAGTTCGTATGAGCTGCGCGCGTCGTCATATGACTGCTGGGGCAGCACGCCCTCCTTCAGCAGCCTTTCGGCGCGATCGAAATTACGTTTGGCGAATGGCACGTCGGGTCCTTCGGCTTCGACCTTGTTCTTTTCGAGCTGGGCCTCGGCGGCCTTCAAATTGGATTCCGCGCCGATCAACGCGGCTTTGGCTTCGCGGACGCGCGCGGCAAGGTTCTCCTTGTCGAGTTCGGCCAGCGTGTGTCCCGGCGCGACGACGTCGCCGACCTGAACCTTCAACTCTTTGATGATTCCGTTGGCCTTCGATTTGATCTCGACCTTTGTGATCGGTTCGATGCGGCCCGTGGCGACAACCGATCGCGCGATGTCGCCGCGTTCGACCGTGGCTAATCGCGAAGAATCAATTTCATTCGTCGGGCGCGACATCACGACGAATCCGGTCACGCCTAACCCGCTGACGATGATGAGCGCGCCTGATATCCAAAATGGCTTGCGCGATTTCTTTTTCATTATTCGACTCCGTGCCCTTCTAACTTTTGAACCCCGATCGATCAACGATCATTCCGTTCTCCATACGGAGGTTTGGAAAAGGCGGTTCCGAAAATGATTTGAGATGACGGGTAAAAACGCCATCCCTCCGCGCATTTTCAAATGCGCGGAGGGATTGTTCATCGCCTGATTACGCAGAGTTTGTGTCGGGAGGGCGCAAAATGTTGCGGTAATTCTTCGACCTTCTAGATCAGCGCGGCAGGAATTGGCTTACAGCTTGACGGGACTCATCAGTCTGGCCAGAACTGAGCCCGGACGATCTTATGCTTTCCGTTCACCTCTGCGATCTCCAGCCAGAACCTGAATGGCGTTGGAACAGCCAGGATGCGGGTTCCCGGAAGCAACCCCAGAAACTTCTTGTCGTTAACTTCTATCATAGGCTCCATCAGCCCTTTTTCTTCTAGTTTTAGTGTGTTCACCGCGAGCGCGCTCTTCGCGCTGTCTGTCAGCCTGATCGAATGATCGCCTTGGTCATCAAGCAGCAGCCGCAGACCTTCCTGAAGGGTTTCAGTGACGTCTTGCATCTCTTCCGGCGTTTCAACGGACTTTGGCCCGCTCTCCTCCTGGGCGCCGCCTCTTTGTGCGCCCTCAGCCGGATTGCTCTCTCCCAGCTTCCCATCATCAAAACCAAAGGAGCCTTTCAAGATGGGGTGGTTGTTGAATAATTCGATCACTTTTGACGGGATACACTTATCGGCGGTTTCATCGTCCAACTCGCGACCATTCAAGAAATCATCGGCATGCTTGTTCAGGCCAGTGATTATGATGTGATACATGAAGTTGTTGGCCGCGATGTAGAGGCGCCTCCAATCTTCCACCGTCGCCAACTTCAGCAAGTCCCGTTTGTACTTGCCCGGCGCGAAATAGATGTCGGTGAATGAGTCTGATTCTTTACCCTCATGCATCTGCTGTTGGATGTATCGTTCGATGAAATCCTCCACGTACATCTCGTCAATGACGCTCGAAAAATCGCCTGTTTCATCGAGCCGCTTCATAAAAAGATCGGCGGTCTCTTTAGCAAGTATGATCTCGGCCTGAGTAAGGCCATCCTGAGCGCGAGAGACCGGCGCCGGGAAGAAGAGAAGGGATTGAATGATGATGAGGGTCGTGGCGATGCGTAACGCGCGTCGGGTCATAGCGCCTTCCTTTCTGCTGAAGAGAACTCAAAGTGAAACGGTTGGCGACTGTATGGTAGGCATTGCGGGAACGATCCATCACACTTATCGAAGCGCCGACGTCCGGCGCAGGATTTGGCGGACGGTTGTCAGGAGAGAGTTGCATTTCCCCACTTCTCAAGGCCGATGGGAAACCGAAGTCATTCACTCCAGGCTTCCGCTATTTGCCTACTGCAGTCGAGTTAGCGCCTCTGTTCATCGAAGAAGCGTCCGAAAAGCGCTGTCGATAGCGGCTTTTCAAGAGGCTCTTAAGCAGTTGGCGTGCCAGGGCGGGAATTACGCATTGACCAGATGGCGATCCATCCATTCCAGCGTGAGCCGTCGCATCTCCGGCAATTCTTCGTGGCCGCAATCGAATAGCTCGATTCGGCAGTCTTCAGCCTTGCCGTATTTCGCGTAGAGCGGCGCCAGATAATCGCGCACGCGTTCGACGCCCGCCGGCGGCGTCAGCGAGTCGTTTCGCCCGTTCAGGCTGAGATGCGCGCGCGGCGCGATCAATTCGTTGATTTGCGCTGTCGAAAAATGTTTGAGCAGGCTCGGCACGTAGTAATAAATTCCGTGGCCTTTCAGATTGTTGGCTTTGATCAGCTCATCGAAGTCGGTCATGCAGCAGAGGTCAACGCAGAGTTTGATGCGCGGGTCTAGCGCGGCCAGCCACCACGCCTTCGTCGCGCCCATCGAGAGCCCGAACGCGCCGATGCGGTTCGGGTCGACTTCGGGACGTGAAACCAGGTAATCGACCGCGCGGTGTTCATCGAAGATCATCATCCCGAACAGGACCTGCCCATTCCAGATCATCTTTTTGAACGCGTCCCATTCGCCGTTGCGGCCGTCTTTGTCGCGCATCCGTTCGCCGAAACACCAACTGTCAATCGCCAGCGTGACAATGCCTTTCTCGGCCACTACCGGAGCGTAGGCGGGCAACACTTTGCGCCCCGTCAACAGTTCGTCTTTGCCGGTCGGATACGTGCCGCCGTGCCAGTGGTGGTAGATCAGGCCTGGCGCGGGGTTTTGACGTTTGTCAGGAATGAGCAGCAGCGCGGGCACAGGCTCGATGCCGTTCAGATCGAGCGTGAGATATTCGAGCGTGTAGCCATTTCCCTTTTCCGTCCTGATCAGCTTCGGTGGCTTCGGGCGATGGCCGACTGGAAGATCGCCGAGCAGGCTCCAGAGCAGCTTGCGACGTTTTTGCTGGTAGGCGCTGAATTCTCGTTTCGTTTTCACTGTTTGCCGGGCGCCAATTGTGGAATCACTTGACGCGGCTGCAATGGTTGCGGCGCTCTGTTTGAGAAAGTCTCGACGAGCAATAGACGAAGACATGCTGAAACCTCCACCGCCTTAGCGGAAAAATCGAGTGATGGTGAAATTAAATTATCACAGCCCGCAGTTCCCTCCAATCAACCGCCGAGACGCGAAAGCGATTATTCCGAATTTTTCTGTCCTGCATTTTTCTGTTCCGGTTTTGCCAACAGAAAAATGTAGGACAGAAAAATAGCGAAAAAATCTCGCCGGCATGAACACTTTTCCGCGCAGGCGACGCCTTCGTAGCTGAGGGTAGTTTAAAGGCGCGCCAGAGACGGCGGCGACCACAAATACCAATTTCAACTAAAGGAGAATCGCATGAACCGCATCAACTTCTCTTGTCAGCGCAAACGCTGGCTCAGAGTCTTAGTCGTCGCAACACTGGTCTCGACGCACCTGGCGCCGGCACAGGCACAGGATATCACTCAGCAGCTTGCGGGCTTCTCATGGGTCCTATGCAGACGCCACGGCCCCCCGCAAATCGAGCCGCAGGCGGGGCGGTGGAAGACCTGGGTAATAAACTCCGGCTCGCAGTTCCGGCTCCCGCCGCCTCCCCATGGAGTGGCGCAGGTGGTCGAAGTCAGAGATTTGATCACGCGCGCCAATCAGCGCGACGCCGCGGCGCTCAATGCCATCAGCTTCTGGGACGCCGGCCCTCCAGGCTACCGCTGGAATGAGATGGCAGCCAATATACTTGTCAGAAACAACATCACCGGGCCGCGGAGCGCCCGCGTGCTTTCTTTGTTGAACGTGGCGATCTACGACGCGACCATCGCCGCCTGGGACTCGAAGTACGTTTACAACCGCCGGCGCCCGAGCCAGGTCAATTCGAATGTCGAGCCCGTAATTCCGGTCCCCAACAGCCCGTCTTATCCGAGCGAACATGCGGCGGTGGCAAGCGCGGCGGCGGCGGTGCTCAGTTACCTCTTCCCGAATGACGCGCAAACATTCGCCGATCAGGCGCAGGAGTGCGGCGAGTCGCGGCTCAACGCGGGAGTGCAATTTCCGAGCGACGTCTCCGCCGGAATGGGACTCGGGAGCAAGGTGGCCGAATTGGTGATCGCCCGCGCGAAGGCTGACGGCTCCGACGTCGTCTTCACCGGCTCGATCCCGACCGGGCCCGGCTTCTGGCGCGGGACCAATCCTAACGAGCCGCTAGCGGGGACCTGGCGCACATGGGTGATCTCTTCGGGTAGCGAGTTTCGTCCTCCGCCGCCGCCGGCCTTCGATTCGGCCCAGAAGGCTCAGGAACTGGCCGAGGTCAAAAACTTCCCGCGTCCGATCCCGGCGAGCGGCGCGAACTTCAACACGACGCGCGCGGCCTATTTCTGGCAGGGCAACACTGCGAAGTTATGGAATGACATCCTGACGGTGAAGCTGTTCGAGTACCAACTCGACCGTAATCCGCCGCGCGCGGCCCGCGCTTACGCGTTGATGAGCGTCGCCGCCCACGACGGCCTCATCGCCTGCTGGGACGGGAAGTATTTTTACTGGGCGGCGCGCCCCAACATGCTCGACCCCACAATCGTTACGCTCTTCCCGAACCCGAGCCATCCGAGCTACCCGTCGGCGCACGCGATGTTCGACGGGCCTTACGCGGCGGTGCTCGGCTACCTCTTCCCGCGCGACGCCGCCTATTTCACGGCGCAGGCGCAGGAGGCGGGCCTCTCCCGGCTCTCGGCCGGGATTCACTTTCGCAGCGACATCGAGGCGGGGCTGGAAATCGGTCGCGCGGTGGGGCAGCGGGTGATCGAGTGGGCGAATAAGGACGGCTCGCAGTAAAAACCATTATGGCGGTAAGCAAGCGCGTGTAATGTGTGGGGCGATTTGTTTAATCGCCCCTTTTGTGGCCCTGTCCAATCAGAAAACAAGCGCGAATAAACAACTCGCCCCACAGTCCCGTACACGCATTTGCTTACCGATCTAAAAGCGGATCTGCGAACGTCTTTCACAAGGTAGCCCGGTAACGCTCCGATTGCTCTTTCAGCTTCGCCATCAGCGCGATGAAGCGCGGGTCTTTCCCGATATGATCCAGATAAGGATCATTCTCAAACAATGGATAACAGGGAAAACCGTTATCCGCCGCCGCCTGAAGCCACCTGATGGCCTCTTCAGCCTTTTTCATCACCGCATAAGCGCAAGCGATGTTATAAGCGGTATGGTGAAAGTGGCCGAAGCCTTTTCCCCGTTCCATCGCGCTTCTGATCTTGTCCTCAGCTTTATTCTCGCGACCGTCCAGGGCTGCGATCAGCGCCTGGATGCTTGTAAACAGTCCTACGTCTGTATCCCCCGGATAATCTTTCAAGAACTCCTCAACAATGGCCACCGCTTCGTCTCTTCTTCCAAGATGCAATAAAGCCATGGCCATGGTTGACCCCACCAGCGGCGGATTAACTTCTCTGGGACTCTTGCGCAATGCAGTCAACGCCTGCTCATACTTCCCCTGAAACAGAAGTGTCTCACCTATCCGAAATTGCGCTAGGTTATTGGTTGGGTTGGCCGTAACCGCGTTTTGCAGTTCCTGGAGCGCATGGTCGAAGGCGCCGATATGATTGTAGACCAGCGCAAGCTGATTCTGAGCCTCGCCCAGGCTCGGGTCCAAAGCCAGCGCTCGACGATATTCCTTAATCGCCTTCTCGTGAGGAAAATGGTTGGCAGGCGTCCACAGAAGGCGGCCGAGAGCCTGATGAGCGACGGCCGAGTCCTTGTCCAGTGCGAGCGCTTTCTCGACCTCCACAAAGGCCTTCTCTTCCCACTGCTTCTCCCCCGGCGTAAATAAGAAAAACCTCCATACGTACGCCTGCGCCAGTTCCGCATGGGCCGCGGCGAAGTCCGGATCCAGGGCCACGGAGCGCTCCAGCATCATAATAGCAGTTTCATTGTCAGCCTTTTTTTGACGGTTGGCGTAAAACCGCCCGCGTAAATAATCATCATATGCCTTCGGATTGCTCGGGCGGGCGTTCGCCGTGCGCGCTTGCTCCTGCGATGTCGGCTTGATTTGATCGGGCTGCGCCGCAGGCAAGCGCCGCCAGGAGAGTAAGGAGACCAGCCCAACAACCAGTAACAAAGCCGTTGCGGCGATCGAGAGCCAACGCCACGAGATCGGCCGCGGCATTGGTACCTCAACCCTGCTTGTAGTCGCCTCTTTTGTCTGAATGCCTGGCGGGAGCGTCTTTAATTCGACGATCAATTCCGCCGCCGATTGATAACGCGCCTCTCTGGCCTTCGCCAGACACTTGCCGATGACCTGCTCCAACTCCGCCGTCGCTTCGGCGCGATATTGTCTGAGCGGCGGCGGCTCGGCGGTCAGCAATGCCGCGATCACATCGCTCATCGTCGCGCCTTCAAACGGCCTGCGGCCGGCGAGCATCTCGTAGAGCACAACGCCCAGGCTGAAGATGTCCGCGCGGTGATCCACCTTTTGCCCGCGCGCTTGCTCCGGCGACATATAACTGACCGTCCCCATCACCAATCCCGGCGCGGTGCTCATATTGGTCGAGGCCTCGGAATCCGCCAGCGGCGCTGGCGTTTCGGTCAGCTTAGCCAGGCCGAAGTCCAGCACCTTGACCAACCCGTCGGGCCGCACCATCACGTTCTCCGGCTTGATGTCGCGGTGGACGATCCCGGCCTCATGCGCCACGCTTAACGCGCCGGCGACCTGCTGGGCGATGACTGTCGCTTTGCCGATGTCGAGCCGTCCACCCCGCGCCATCGACCGTAGCGTGGCGCCTTCTACAAACTCGCTGATGATGTAATGCGCGCCGCCATCCGCAGCCGAAGCTTCGCCGATTTCGTGAATGGTGAGGATGTTGGGATGGTTGAGACTTGACGCCGCGCGAGCTTCCTGCTTGAACCGGCGGACGCGCTCCCGATCCTGTGTGAAGGCGGCGGGCAAAAGCTTGAGCGCGACTTTGCGGCCGAGCCGCGTGTCTTCGGCCAGGTAAACTTCGCCCATCCCTCCCGCGCCAATCAACGAGAGCGTTTGATAGTGGCCGAGGCTGCGGCCCACGAATGACGTGTTTCGCTGCTGGGCGGCCATCTCAGCGACCACGCCCGCCACCTTCCCGGCGATAAAGCCGTCCGCCTGCTCGTGCGCATGCAGCAGCGATTCGACCTCGCGGCGCAACTCGGAGTCGTCGCCGCAAGTAGCCTCGAGGAAGGCCGCGCGCGCCGCAGACTCCAGTTCCAAAGCAGTGTGGTAAAGCTGGCCGATTTGGCGCCAGCGGTCAGGATTCATGTCACTTGTCCCTCATCAGGCCCTTACTCAACTCGCGGTAGAGCCATGCTTCGGCCAGACTCCAATCGCGCCTGACGGTGCTCAGAGAAACTTTGAGAACTTCGGCCGTCTCCTCCAAACTCAGCCCGGCGAAGAACCGCAGTTCCACCACACGAGCTTGCCGCAGGTCCAACTTCTCCAACGCCTGTAAAGCGTCGTCCAGCGCCACCAGATCCGCGTTCTGTCCATGCGCGACGTCTGCCGCTTCCGACAGAGAAACCAGCGGAGCGTCGCCGCCCCGTTTTTCACGACAACGGGCGCGGGCGAAATCCACAAGGATGCGCCGCATAATCTGCGCTGCAAGCCCGAAGAAGTGGGAGCGGTTCTGCCACTCGACGTTCTGCCAGTCGATCAGCCGCAGAAAGGCCTCGTTTACCAGCGCCGTTGTTTGCAGGATGTGGCCCCGGCGCTCACCCGCCATGTAGCGTTTGGCCAGACGATGCAGTTCCGCCTGGACTAAAGGCGCGAGTTGTTCCAGCGCCGCCGCGTCGCCGTTGTTCCAGGCGATGAGCAGTTGGGTAATATCCCGGGTTGAGGGAATGGCCATAAAACCCTCCAGTGTTACGAATAGTCATCAGGAAAGCCGAGCGGCGGCGAAATAAGCTATCACAACCGCCAACTCCTTGATAAGGAAATTATTCAGAATCCGATGAACCGTTTCGCGCCAGTTTTCTGCATGAAGGAATGAGGGCGGCGGGAGAGTTCTCGCCTGCGCGCTTGATATTAGAGCCAGAAATTTTACAGAAGGAAAATTTCGTGCGGGTGGTAATCTGGAGGAAAGTCAGACAACTTCACCTTCTGGAGTATAAAGGCCAACTCGCAATAAGTGTTCCGACAGGAGCCTCGGCATTAACGCTTTTTTGCGCCAGCGACGCCAAGTAACTACAAATATCAGCCTACCTTGAAGGAGAATCATAATGAATTCAACGAAACAGATTGCGGGCCTTGCGATAGAAAGACGTGGTTCGCAGAGTCTCAGCTATCGGTTACGAGCGGTGGTCGTCATGGTTGCGCTACTCGGTTTTGCGTGGAGCTTCGGATCCGACCTGGCCGGCGCGACCGTCTGGGCTCCCCAGGACAGCATCCCCAATAACCACCCGGCGCAGAACCCTGACGGAAAGTCAGCGACTTTCAGCACACAAGGCTCCGTTGACCTAACCGGCGAGTACTTCCAGGCTCAGGGGACGAACGGTCGGAGTTGCGTGTCATGTCATATCGCAAAGGAGGCCTGGAGCATCACCCCCGGCACGCTGCAACACCTGTTCGACGAAACAGACGGAACTCATCCGGTCTTCAACCTGCTCGACGCCAACAACCCGAACATGGACGTCTCTACGCCGGAGGCCCGCCTTTCCGCTTACAGCATGCTATTGAGCCGCGGCGTATTCCGCAGGGGCGGCGCGCCCAGGCCGAACTCCGAATGGGAACTGATCGCCGTGGAAGATCCGCACGGTTTCGCCAACCTAACCCGGCTAGTGCACTGGCGTCGCGTCATGCCGACGATCAATTTCGCGCTCGGGAGTTCGACGGTCAACTGGGACGGCGGAAACACCGTTGGCGACGACCTGCGCGCCGGCCTGGTCAATCAGGCTAACCGCAATGTGACGGGCGCTCAGCAGGGCCAGCCTGCGCCCCCTGAAGTCATAGAGAACATCGTTGATTTCGAAAGCTCGCTGTTCACAGCGCAGCTCATCGCGCCGGGCGTCGGGCGTCTTGACTCGGCTGGCGCGCGCGGCGGCCCCGAGGCGTTGTCGAACATGTCGAAGGCCGCAGGTCGGTTCGATCTCTTCGACGCCTGGGCCGGTCACGGGAATCCAAGGCGCGCGCAGATCGCCCGAGGCCAGGAGTTGTTCAACAATAAAGTCAGCCTCAGCGGACGCACGTGCAGCGGCTGCCACAACTCGGCGAACAATGGAACAAACATCAACAACCTCCTGTTCGACGTCCGGGCCGCGTCGGCTGAAGCGCGAACCCCGGACCTGCCGCTCTACACTTTCCGCAACAAAACGACTGGCGAGACTCGCCAGTTGACCGATGCGGGGCGGGGCAACATCACCGGGCTTTGGAATGACCTCGGCCGCTTCAAGACGCCGACGCTACGCGCCCTCGCCGCGCGCGCGCCGTACTTCCACAACGGAATCGCCTCGACGATCGAAGATGTGGTTCGCCACTACGAGACTCATCTCGCCTTCGTTTTCACGTGCGAGGAACGAGCCGACCTGGTAGCCTTCCTGAAGGCGCTCTAAAGAACGACCCAGACCGCCGACGCCGATGTCGAGAAGGCATTGGCGTCGCGGCAGGTCGCAACTGCCCGCCACACCTTCAACCAGCCTTCGTGAAACACTCCTACAATGGAACACCGATGACGCGAATGGAGCGGATTCAAGCTTATCCCCGTGCTCCCCGGTGTTTTTCCAATACACGCAATTACAAACCACTCTAGGGGAAATAAGCGCGCAGGCCGGAAGTGTGCGGCGCAGAAGCTGGCCCGCGCTGGCGCTTAACTCACGCTAGCATCGGCTCACGCCTTTCCACTCAACTATGCTGAATCTGTTTGACCACAAAAGCACAAAGAAGAACGCAACAGCCACAAACGTTCTTTGGGTTTAACTCTCTTCTCTCTGCTTTGTAGTTTTTACGGTCAAAGGCTCCCGCCGAAGTCGATCTTGAAGGCGGGCGTGTGTGGCAGGCAGCTCAGGACGTGCGCGCGAGCGATTCGTGTGCGCGATTCATCGGTGTGCCACAGCCTGACCCAGAATGAACGCGTCTCGCCTTCGATGACGAAGATCGAATCGCTTTGGACCATCGGGGCCGGATCGGCCCAGCCACCTTCTTCCAACGCGTCCAATAGTTCCGGCAGATATTGGCGGAACTCCTCACGCTCGACAGTCGCATCCTGTTCGTCAATCTCGGCGGGCGGCAGTTCGACCGGCTCCGTCGATTCGAGCAGCAGTCGCGCCGCCGCCCGTCCGGATTCTTCACGCCTTTTGTGAATGGCCATAACTCAGTCCTGTTTATGCTTCAATAATTCCAACGGCACGCGCGCGCCGTATCCGGTCGAGCGCGACAGCCTGGCGAAATAATCGTAGGCGAGCTTCGACACTTTCGCAATCGCGTCGTCAGCGCCGGCGCCGTCAGGACCGTTGTAATTGGTCATGACGGCGATCGCGTAAGGCCGGTTCGGGACGTAAACTACCGCCCAGTCGCAGGCCACGCCTTCGATGCCGCCCGGTTTGTTGGCGATATCGACGCTGCCCGGAAGCAGTCGCGGGATGGGAGAGTTCTTTCTGATCTTGAGAATCTTCAGCGCGTCGTCGCTCAATTGACGGCTTCCGACCTGGCCGCGATAGAGTTTCTCCATCAGCGCCATCGCCTCGCGCGGCGTGGCGGTGTTCTCGTCGCCACGCGCCGAGGCGGCCTGGTCGATCATCTTGCGGCGCAAGCGAATCTGCTTCAGCCCCAGCTCATCCATCGTGCGGTTGACGTTGGCCATCCCGACCTGATCGATCAGCATGTTGGTCGCTGTGTTGTCGCTCAGAACGATCATCAGCGTGGCCAGGTCGCTCAGGCTCAACTGTGAAGCGTGGTCGCCGAAATTGATTATCACGCCGCTGCCACCGACCTTGTCCTGGCGTTCGATCCAGCGCTGGTCGGTCATCTTGTATTTGCCTTCGGCGGCCTGTTTATGTAGTTCGATCAGGATCGGAATTTTTATCGAGCTGCCTGTCGGAAAGATGAGTTGATCGTTAAGAAGAATCTCTTCGCCGGTGGTCAGGTCTTTGATCGCCACTCCCATCACTCCGTCGTGGGAGCCGGTGATCTTTTCGACCTCTGCGGCGAGTTTGCGGCGGAGCAAGTCGCGGTTGGCGTCCTGGGCGTAAACGCACGTCGCGAGCAATAGGAAGCAGTTTATCAATCGGAACCAGAGGGGAATCTTCATTTCTGCGGTCTCCTGCGAATATCCCTGGGAGCGCAG